>JAAZME010000229.1 GCA_012798975.1 Gallicola sp. | reverse complement strand
TGTCCAGTCTCCAAGCCACAACGAGGAATACGGATTTTCTGCGGATAGTTTAAGGGACTTGACTCGGGTTGCAACACTAGACGCAGAGATGTGGACAGAGCTTTTCTTTAAGAACAAAGATAATCTCTGCAGAGAAATACGAAGAATAAGCAGTCAGCTGGAGAGCTATGCCGATGCGATCGAAAAAGAAGAAGAAGAAATGTTAAAAGAAATGCTGCATGCCGGATGTGCTGCAAAAAAAGAAATGGAAGATAAAAGGAGATAATCCATGAGCCAGATACAAATCGAAACAAATCCCTCTTATCCTGTCATAATAGAAAAGGGATTGCTTAACATACTAGGAAAATCGATAAAGCCTTTTCTAAAAGGAAAACTGCTCATTATTACAGATGAAAATGTAGATTCTTTCTATGGAAGAGTTATAGCAGAGCAGATGAACGAAAATAATATTGAGTGGGATAAATATATTATCGTTCCAGGGGAAGAAAGCAAATCTTTAGAAGTTTATGGCCGAATTTTAGAATATATGGCAGCACATAATTTTCATAGAAACGATACAGTTCTTGCTTTTGGAGGAGGGGTAGTAGGCGATTTGTCTGGTTTTACGGCGGCGTCCTTTTTAAGAGGAATCGATTATATACAAGTACCTACAACATTGCTCGCTGCAGTGGATTCTTCTGTTGGTGGCAAAACTGCTGTAAATCTTAAGGAAGGTAAAAATCTTGTAGGAGCTTTTAAACAGCCCAAGGCGGTTTTATGCGATCCGGATCTTTTTGCTACAATGAAAGAAGAGCGTTTTCTGGATGGTGTTGCAGAATCTATAAAATACGGCATTCTTCGAGACGAAGAGCTCTTTTCTGAATTTGAAACACCCTTAACTCAAAGGGATGCCCGCCTTTCCAATATCATAGAACGATGCGTGAAACATAAAGCTGAAGTGGTGAAGAAAGATGAAATGGAAAAAGGAGAACGGCAGTTTTTAAACCTCGGGCATACTATCGGACATGCTATAGAAAAAGCAAGCGGATATGAAGTAAGCCATGGGCATGCAGTCGCTATGGGTATGGGCATGATGGCAAGAGCATGCGAAAAAATCGGGGTTTTAAAAAAAGATAACAGGGAAAGAATTCTTAAGGTTCTCGAAAAGAATGGACTTCCTACAAAAACAAGCTATTCTACTGAGGATTTATTTGGAAAAGTATATAAAGATAAAAAATGCAGCAGCGATAAGATAACTATTATTGAAATCGAAAGAATCGGAAAATGCAGGCTTCATAAGATTCTAATCGAAGATTTCCGAGAATATATTGAGAAGGGCAGAGTTTAATATGAAAGTACAGATAACAGCGGACCGTCTGGAGGGGGAACTAGAAATTTTATCTTCTAAATCCGACGGACATCGAATTTTGATCTGCGCAAGCTTGGCAGATAAAAATTCGATTATAAATATTAATAATACTTCAGAGGATATCGAAGCGACAATCGGTTGTTTAAGAGCTCTCGGAGCTGGTATTGAAAGAAAAGAAAATCAGCTGATCGTAACGCCTATCCGAGAAGTGCCGGAAGATGTTTTTATCAACCCGAAAGAAAGCGGATCGACACTTCGTTTTCTTCTCCCTGTAACGGCAGCTTTAACAAAGAAAGCATCCTTTACAGGAGAAGGGAGACTGCCGGAAAGACCCTTAAAAGATCTTCAAAATGCCATGGAAGAAAACGGAACTTCTTTTTCCACAGAGAATCTTCCCTTTGAAACGAATGGACGTTTAAAAGGCAAGACTTTCACAATGCCAGGAAATGTTTCTTCTCAATATATATCAGGAATTCTTTTTGCCGCTCCTTTAATGGGAGAAGAAGTAGAAATCCATTTAACAAGTCCTTTAGAATCATCAGCTTATGTGGATATGACAATGGAGACGATGAAGCGTTTCGGTATCGATGTAGAATATTTTGAAAGTGTGTTTCGGGTAAAGAAAGGTTCCTATAAAAGCCCTGGAGAGATCGATGTAGAAGGAGACTTTTCAAATGCAGCCTTTTATCTTGCGGCAGGAGCTTTGGAAGGAACGGTTGTGCTAAAGGGATTAAGAAAAGATACTCTCCAGTCCGATGCGAAAATTCTTGATATTTTAGAAGCAGCAGGAGCTGATATTGTTCGGGGAGAAAAAGTCGCCGTACAAAAAGGAAAACTTCAGGCAATAAAAGTCGATTTGAAAGAGATTCCAGATCTTCTGCCAATCCTTGCGGTAATCGCTTCTGTAAGCGAAGGAGAATCGGTTTTTTATAATGGAGAGAGACTTCGTTATAAAGAAACAGACCGTTTAGAGACTACGGCCAGAATGATCCGAGATCTAGGCGGAAAAGCAGAAGAAACGAAAGACGGTCTGATCATACAGGGAGGGAGTCTTTCTGGAGGGGAAACCTCAAGCTTTGGCGATCACCGGATTGCAATGGCGGCAAGTATTGCAGCGATTAAATGCGAGAAAGAGGTTATAATCGACCGTGCAGAAGCGGTTAACAAATCCTATCCTGCATTTTATGAAGATTATAAATCATTAGGAGGCCAGGTTCATGTCATCGACAATCGGTAAAAATATAAAAATTTCAATCTTCGGAGAATCCCACGGAAAAGGAATTGGTGTTGTGATAGACGGTCTTCCAGCAGGAGAATCTGTAGATATAGAAGAACTGAAAGACTTTATGAAAAGAAGAGCTCCTGGTACAAGCGATTTGGCTACGAAACGAAAAGAAGGAGATATTCCGGAAATTCTAGCCGGCCTTTATCAGGACAGAACAACAGGAAGCCCTTTGGCAGCGATGATTCGCAACAGCGACCAAAGATCGAAAGACTATTCAAACTTAAAAGACATTCCCCGGCCTTCCCATGCAGACTATACTTCTTATTTGAAGTATGGGGGTCATGCGGATATGAGAGGGGGAGGACATTTTTCTGGGAGGCTGACGGCGCCTCTTTGTATCGCTGGAGGAATTGCGAAACAGATTTTGGCAGCAAAAGGAATCTATATCGGCGCTCACTTGTCTTCTATTGAAAAAATCGAAGATAAAAGATGGGACCATGTTGAGATCACAAAGGAAGAACTTTTATCTCCTGGAAAAAAAGAAATTCCTGTAATAGACGAGGAAGCTGGCAATAAAATAAGAGAAAAAATCCTTGAGATGATAAAGGATTTGGACTCTGTAGGCGGAGTGATCGAATGTGCTGCCATTGGAGTACCGGGAGGTCTTGGCAATCCTATTTTTGACGGTTTGGAAAATAGAATTGCACAAATGATCTTTGGCATTCCGGGAGTGCGGGGGATCGAGTTCGGAACAGGATTTGAAGGGACTAGAATGCAGGGATCTAAGCACAACGATTCTTTACAGATCCAAGGGGAAGAAGTAAAAACCCTTACAAATCATGCGGGAGGAATCAACGGAGGTATCTCAAACGGCATGCCGATTCTTTTCCGAGTGGGAATGAAACCTACAGCCTCTATCAGCATGGAGCAGGATTCTTTCAGCATATCCGAAATGAAAAACAAAAAACTTGTAATCAAAGGCCGTCACGATCCATGTATTGCGATTCGCGCAATTCCTGTAGTAGAGGCGGCGTTGGCGATTATATTATTAGACGAAATGGCAGGTGAAGAAAGTGGATTTAAAAGAGATTAGGGATAAGATTAACGAAGTAGACGATCAGCTTTTAGAATGCTTTATAAAGAGGATGGAACTTTCTTATGAAGTAGCAAAGGCGAAACATAAAGAAGGACTTATTATAAAGAATAAAAGCAGAGAAAGAGAAATACTCGATCGTGTGACAAAAAATGCAGGAGAATTTGCGCCCTATGCAAGGCTCTTATACTCCACATTGTTTGACTTAAGCAAATCTTATCAATCGGAATTTTTGTTAAAGTCCCAAGAATTGGAAGATCAAATCAAAGAAGCGGTAAAAAACACCCCTGAGCTTTTGCCGAAAAAGGGAATGATTGCTGTTCAAGGAACGGAAGGATCTTATTCTCAACAGGCACCGGATAAACTTTTTCCCATGGGACATTTAATGTATTTCGATACTTTTGAATCTGTTTTCGATGCAGTAGAACAAGGACTATGCGACTATGGAGTTTTGCCTATAGAAAATAGTTCAAACGGCTCTGTGAAAGAAGTGTATGAGTTAATGGAAAAGAAAAACTTTTCCATTATTTCAAGCTTCCGTTTATTTATCCATCATGGTTTATTGGGGAAAAAGGGTATTAAGAAAGAAGATATAAAAGAAATCATCTCCCATCGACAAGCTTTGGAACAATGCAGCGGCTATCTGAAAAAAATCAGTGATGTCGAAATAACTTCCGTAAGAAATACGGCGATGGCGGCAAAAACAGTTTCCGAATCGGATAGAAAAGAGTTGGCAGCGATATCTTCTCTTCATTGTGCAGAATTATACGGTTTAGAAGTAATAGAAGATGGAATACAAAACAGCGACAACAACTATACCCGTTTCATCTGTATTTCAAAAAAACTTGAGATTTATCCAGGAGCCAATAAAATTTCTATAATGCTTACAGCTTCCCATGAGCCCGGGGGACTTTATAAAATTATTGCACGTTTTGCATCCCTTGGCCTTAATTTAACGAAGATTGAAAGCCGTTCGATAGTAGGCAGAGACTTTGAATTTATGTTCCATTTTGATTTTGAAGGTTCTGTATTGATGCCGGAAGTGATGGGGCTGCTTTCATCTTTAAAGAAGGAAAATCCAGACTTTGTATTTTTAGGAAACTATTCAGAAACATAAGGAGTTTTTATGATTTACGGTTTATTAGGAAAAACGCTTAAACACAGTTTTTCGCCAGAAATTCACAGCTGTTTCGGTTCATATAAATATGAACTGTTCGAGAGAGAAGAACAGGAAATCGAAGAACTGATCCAAAGAAAAGATATAGCAGGTTTTAATATTACCATTCCTTATAAAAAAGCCATCATGCAGTACTGCGACGACATCGAAGAAAATGCTTTAAAAATCGGTGCTGTAAATACGGTTATAAAAAGAGAAGGAAAAGTTCTGGGCTATAATACGGATTTTTACGGTTTTCAGTATCAGCTGAAAAGAGCTTCTATCGAAGTGGAAAATAAAAAGGTTATTATACTGGGAGACGGTGCCACTTCTCAAACGGTAGAAGCGGTACTGAGCTTTCTAAAGGCAAAGGAAGTGCTGAAATTTTCTAGATCGGGAAACAGAACATTTCAAGAGCTGTACAGCCATTATGATGCGGAGATTATTATCAACTGCACTCCGGTAGGAATGTATCCTCATAATTTGGAGAGGATTATCGATTTAAAAGACTTTTCCCTCTTAGAAGGGGTGTGCGATGTGGTATACAACCCTCATCGTACAGCCCTTCTTCTTCAAGCTCGAGAGCTTGGAATAAAACGCAGCGACGGTCTGCCTATGCTTGTGGTTCAGGCAAAGGCTGCGGCTGAACTTTTTATGGATAAAAAAATAAGCGAAGTGATTACTGAAAAGGTAATACAGAAGCTTCGCCGAAAAACAGAAAATATCATACTCATCGGAATGCCTGGTTCAGGAAAATCTACCTTGGGAAAAGCTCTGGCAGAAAAATTATCGAGAAAGCATATTGATACAGATTCTGAAATCGAAAAGAAAGCGGGAAAATCAATACCTGCTATTTTCGACTCCGAAGGAGAAGAAGCCTTCAGAAAATTAGAGCGGGAAGTGATACTGGAATTCGGAAAGATGACGGGAATCGTCTTATCTACAGGAGGAGGTTCTGTATTAGACGAAAGAAATTATTTACCTTTGAAGCAGAATGGAAGAATTTATTTTTTAAATCGAAAACTTGAGGATCTTCCGATACAAGGCAGACCCTTATCAAAGGGTGGACTTTCTTCTTTAAAGAAAATGCAGGAGATAAGGCTGCCTAAATATCAGAGGTTTTCCGATGTGGAAATACAAAACGGTAAAATAGATGAATCTGTCGAGAAGATACTGGAGGATTTTAATGAAAATATTGATCATTAACGGACCCAATATTAATATGCTGGGGATTCGGGAACCGGAGATATACGGGAAAGAAACCTATGATGATTTGATCGACTATATCAGAGAGAGGACAGAAGGAGATTCTGAAACTTTGGAGTTTTATCAAAGCAACCACGAAGGCGATCTTGTAGATCGGATTCAGCAATCCCACGGACGGATGGATGGAATCGTGATTAATGCTGCAGCTTATACTCATACCTCGGTAGCTATTCTAGATGCTTTGAAAGCAGTTCAAATTCCTGCCGTCGAAGTCCATATCAGCGATATCGAAACAAGGGAAGAGTTTCGAAAGATCTCTTATATCGGAGAGTATTGCGAGAAGATAATCAAAGGCCGGGGTTTTCAGGGATATGTAGATGGGATAGAATATTTAAGAGATAAATATTCCAAGAACAGATAAGGAGTTTCTATGAAAGAAAGAATAGAACGTTATGCAGAGTTGATCGTTGAAAAAGGAGCCAATATTCAAAAAGGACAACCTGTTATGATCAGCGCACCGATTGAAAGGGCGGATTTTGCCCGTATCCTAGCGGAAAAAGCTTACAAAAGAGGAGCTTCTGAAGTGATCATGAACTGGGCAGACGATGAGCTGACTCTTTTAAAATATGAAAACGCACCGATGGAAGTTTTCGAAGAATATCCAAAATGGGCCGTCGACAAGTCGAAATATTATTTCGAAAAGGACGGTGCTGTTATTTCGATTCATGCAGAAGATCCAGAGCTGTTGAAAGATGTAGATCCAAAAAAAATAGCAGCCTGGAACAAAGCAGCAGGTCTTGCAACAAAAGAAAATCGGAAATATACCATGAACGACTTAAATTCATGGTGTGTTGTTTCAGCTCCGACAAAAGCCTGGGCGAAGAAGGTGTTTCCTGAGCTTTCAGAGGCACAAGCAGTAGAAGAATTATGGACTAGTATATTAGACAGTGCTCGAGTCGGCGAAGATCCTATCAAAAACTGGAATGAACATGTAGCTGATATGGACTCCCATGCAGATTTTTTAAACGAGAAACAGTTTCGCTATCTTCATTATAAAAACAGCAAAGGTACAGATTTAAAAGTGGAGCTTCCTAAAAACCATATTTGGCTGTCTGCTGGCAGCAAAAACGCCAAAGGTGTGGAATTTATAGCGAATATTCCTACAGAGGAAGTCTTCACAATGCCGAAAAAAGATGGAGCAGAAGGGGTGCTTTATTCTACAAAACCTCTTAATTATGGCGGAAATCTTATTGACGGCATGCGTTTTGTTTTTGAGAACGGAAAAGTGGTTGAATACAGTGCAGAGATCGGAGAACAGTATTTAAAGGATATGTTTGGGGTAGACGAGAACGGAAAGCATCTGGGAGAAGTTGCCTTGGTACCTTTCGACAGTCCCATTTCCAACAGCAATATTCTTTACTATAATACGCTCTTTGACGAAAATGCATCTTGCCATTTTGCCTTTGGAAAAGCCTACCCTACCTGTATAGAAGGCGGAACAAAAATGAATGAGGATGAATTAAAAGAAGCCGGTGTCAACGACGCCTTGATCCATGAAGATTTTATGGTAGGTTCTGAAGATCTTTCCATAAAAGGAGAGACATGGGACGGAGAACTCTTTACAGTGTTTGAAAAAGGAAACTGGGCGTAAGGAATAGGCGGGATCGCTGCACGACCCAGGCGGCGTGTCCAAGGACAGCCAGGCATTGGGCGGGATTGCTTCGCAACCCAGGAAAAGAAGGGAAAATAGGTTTTAGGGAATAGGGAAAGATAATTTTTCGCTATCGCTTAAAATTTGCTTGAGAAAAAATAGAATAGAAGTTTGTTAGAGTGAAGAGAAGGAAAGCGGCATTTTGCTGCTTTCTTTTTTGTTTGGAAAAGAAAATGTTAAGAATTATAAGTTCCTATCGACGTACATAAGCTGCATTTCATCAAAGGTAGAAAATAATTGTTCCTATTATTTTCGTCCACAACTTCACTCTTTCTTTTGAATCTCTCCACTCTATCTTTTTTGTTGGTTTTTTGAAGGAGTGATTTTTAAAATTTAAGCAAAGGTTTTCTTTTGGAATTATTATAGAAAAAGCGAAAATTAGAGGAATTATTAAATCATTTTACTTAAATTTAACATTCAACTCCGACCATATTTACATAGTCCCTTTACAATCATTATGAAAGTTTAAAAACAAAACAAAACTACTAGGAGGAACGAATGAAGAAAATCATTAAGGTATTATTAGCAACATTTGCAGTAGCTGTTGTATTAGTTGGATGCGGCGGCGGTGGAGCCGACACAGGAGCAGATACTGGTGCAGGAGAGAGCTTAACTGGTCCTATTACAGTTGTATCGAGAGAAGCAGGTTCAGGTACAAGGGGAGCTTTCGTTGAATTGACTGGTGTTGAAGAAGATGATAACGACAATACTACAGCAGACGCTGCGATCCAAAATAGTACAAATGCAGTGATGACTACTGTATCTGGCGATCCTGCGGCTATCGGATATATTTCTCTAGGAAGTTTAAACGATACAGTAAAAGCAGTTAAAATCAATGGAGTAGAAGCGTCAGCAGCAACGGTTTCAGATAAAACTTATCCGATTGCAAGACCTTTCAATATCGTAACTGGCGAAAACGTTGAGCCGGTTGCAGAAGACTTCATTAAATTTATCTTAAGCGACGAAGGACAAGCTATTGTAGAGGCAGAAGGTTATATCAAAGTAGACAGTACTGGTGCATATCAGGCTGCGGACGTAAGCGGAGACGTTACAGTAGGAGGATCTTCATCTGTTACTCCTGTTATGGAAAAACTAGCAGAAGGATATAAAGCAGTAAATCAAAATGCAAATATTCAAGTAAGCCAATCTGATTCTACTACAGGTGTTCAAAATGCAATCGACGGAGTTGTTCAAATCGGTATGGCTTCACGTGAACTAAAAGAAGAAGAAGCATCACAATTAACAGGTACTCCAATCGCAATGGACGGAATCGCAGTAATCGTTCATAAAGATAATGCTGCTGAAGATATTACTTTAGAAAATCTTAAAGGCATCTATACTGGTTCGATTTTAAACTGGGAAGACATTAAGTAATTAGAAAATATAAGGGAGCAAGGGTATGAGTATTCACACTGACAGTAGTAAGCGAGCTTTTTACGCGAAGGAGAAAGCCTTCCGCATACTGACTACAGTGGCTGCTACATTTTCCATCATCGCAGTTATTGTAATCTGTCTATTTATTTTTGGGAATTCAATCCCTGCTATAAGCCAGATCGGACTTGGTAATTTTGTGTTCGGTATGGAATGGAAGCCTACAGCAGGCAACCCTTCCTTTGGTATTTTCCCGATGATCGTAGGTAGCGTCTATGTAACCATAGGCGCTATTATTATCGGTGTACCTATTGGAATTTTGACTGCTGTATATATGGCTCAGTATAGCAAGGGGAAATTGTATAAACTAGTTTCAACCGGGGTTAATCTGATGGCGGGAATACCTTCCATCATTTATGGTTTTTTTGGTCTGGTTTTAATTGTACCGATGATTACAAGACTTACAAACCGTTCCGGTCTTACAATGCTTGCAGCCATTATAATTCTTGGAATTATGATTCTGCCGACCATTATCACTTTAACGGAGACAGCATTGAGAGCGGTACCGAAGGCGTATTTTAACGGTGCGGTTGCGCTGGGGGCTACAAAAGAACGAGCAATTTTTACAGTACAGATTCCGGCAGCAAAACAAGGGATCTTTTCAGCGATTATTCTAGGAATCGGCCGAGCAATCGGAGAAACGATGGCGGTTATTCTGGTAGCAGGAGGACAGGCGAGAATTCCTACCAGCTTATTTAGAGGCGTGCGTACAATGACCATGAACATTGTGTTGGAAATGGGTTATGCAGCGGGACTCCATAGAGAAGCCTTGGTTGCTACAGGAGCAATCCTCTTTATATTTATTCTGCTAATTAATCTAGCATTTGTATTAAGTAAAAGAAAGAAGGTGAAATAGATGAGAAAAGCAAGCAAGCTGTTAAAAGCTTTAGTGCATATAGCAGCACTTTTAACGATTCTATCTTTGTTTTTTATCATTCTATTTATTTTGGTTAAAGGGGTATCCTTCTTAAATCCTTCTATGTTCGAATGGACCTATAATTCTACCAATATTTCGATGATGCCTGCTATAATCAATACATTTATTATGGTAGCTTTATCTTTAGTCGTTGCAGTTCCCCTAGGAGTATTAACGGCAGTTTATATGATAGAATACGCAAACAAAGATAATATACTGGTACAAATTGTACAAGTTACTTCCGATACGCTGGCAGGAATTCCTTCTATCGTATACGGTTTGTTCGGGATGTTGTTTTTTGTTATTTTCTTAGAATGGAATTACAGTATTTTGGCAGGGTCTATGACCTTGGCGATTATGGTTCTACCTTTGATTATGAGATCTACTGAAGATGCGCTCTTAGCTGTGCCGAAATCTTATAGAGAAGGCAGTTTCGGTCTTGGAGCAGGAAAAGTCCGTACGATTTTCCAAGTTGTTCTTCCATCGGCGATGCCCGGAATTTTAGCAGGGGTTATTCTTGCTACGGGGCGAATCGTAGGAGAGACGGCAGCCCTCTTATATACATCTGGAACAGTAGCAGAAGTTCCGTCAAATATTGTTGGATCTGCTGCCAGCGGAAGAACCTTAGCTCTTCATATGTATGTATTATCCAATGAAGGACTTCATGTAGAAGCAGCATACGCAACAGGCGTGATTCTTCTTATTATCGTATTAATATTGAATTTTATATCGACACAATTTGCTCAAAAACTAGGAGGAGTACAATCGAATGGCTAAATTAGAAGTGAAAAATTATAATTCTTGGTATGAAGATTTTCACGCCATTAAAGAAGTAAATATGGAGATCCAAGAAAATAAAGTAACTGCATTCATTGGGCCTTCAGGCTGCGGAAAATCAACTTTGTTAAAGGCGATGAACCGTATGAACGACTTGGTAGATTCTTTTCGCCACGAAGGAAGTATTATGCTTGACGGTAAAGACATCTGGAATGATATCGATGTATATGATTTGAGAACGAGAGTCGGTATGGTATTTCAGCAGCCGAACCCTTTCCCGAAATCGATCTACGATAATATCGCTTACGGTCCCCGTACCCATGGTATAAAGGATAAAAAAGTATTAGACGAAATTGTAGAACGTTCTTTAAAGCAGGCAGCTATTTGGAACGAAGTAAAAGATAATTTAAATAAATCGGCCTTGTCTATCTCTGGAGGACAGCAGCAGAGAATCTGTATCGCAAGGGCGATGGCGGTTCAGCCGGAAGTGATATTGTTAGACGAGCCAACCTCTGCATTAGATCCGATTTCCACAGCGAAAATAGAAGAGCTTCTTTACGATATGAAAAAGAACTTTACCATTGTAATAGTAACTCATAATATGCAGCAGGCAACACGTGTATCAGATCAGACAGGATTCTTCTTATTAGGAGATTTAATAGAATTTGGAGATACGGAGCAGATCTTTGCAAATCCTAAGAACAGTAAAACAGAAGAATATATAACCGGACGTTTTAGCTAGGAGGAAAAAATGAGAAGAAGATACGATAGAGAGTTGGAAAAATTAAACGATGATCTATCGGATATGGGTTCCTTAATATCTGATAGAATTACAATGGCAATTTACTCTATGATAAACGGCGATAAGGATACTTCCCTTGTTATACGTCAAAGTGATGATGAAGTAGACGACTACGAAAGTAAAATTGAAAGCAGAGCTTTGAAGCTGATTTTGAAAGAACAGCCTGTTGCAAGCGACTTAAGACTGATATCTGCCGCACTTAAAATGATCACGGATATGGAAAGAATCGGAGATCATGCAGTTGATATCGCTGAAATTTCTTTGGAAATGACAGAACATAGAAGCCAGAAATCTTTCGAAAGAATGATCAAGATGGCGGAGCTTTCTATCGATATGGTAAAACACAGTATACGAAGCTATATTTCGGGAGATCTTTCTTTAGTAGACGGCATTTCAGAACATCATCAAAAGGTTAAAGAATATTTCGTTGAGATCAGAGATTTGGTTATAGAAGATTTAAAAAACAATGAAAAACCTGAATACGCCATAAATCTCCTTTTAGTTGCAAAATATTTGGAAAGAATCGGAAGTCATGCTAAAAATATCTCAGAATGGGTAACATATTCTATAGAAGGCGAATTAATATAAGGTTAAGAAAGAAGGAAAAACATGGCTGCTATTTATATAGTGGAAGATGAAGAAAATATCAGAAATTTAATCTCTTATGCTTTAAACAACAGCGGCTATGAAGCCCTTGGTTTTGGAGACGGGGCATCTTTGTTTACACAGATAGATCAAGAGAAGCCGTCGTTGATAATCCTCGATATTATGCTGGATGGAGAAGACGGATATGAAATTTTGAAACAGATCCGCTCCACAAAAAACATCGAGGATATTCCCATTATTATGCTGACAGCAAAAGATCAAGAGTATGATAAAGTTAAGGCTTTGGATATGGGAGCCGACGACTATATCACAAAACCTTTTGGGGTAATGGAGATGATTTCGAGAGTCAAAGCAGTACTTAGAAGAATTCCAAGCCGAGAAGAAAATGTGGAAGAAGCCAATGTAGAGTTTAAAGATATTATTCTCGACTTGAACAAGCGGACAGTAGAGATTGATGGCGAGTTTGTCGATATGACCTTTAAAGAGTTTGAACTGTTGTACTATCTCATTAAAAATCGAAATATTGTTTTAACGAGAGATCAAATTACCAATGAGATCTGGGGATATGATTACGAAGGGGAATCGAGAACTGTGGATGTCCATATACGAAGTCTGCGCCAAAAATTGACCGATGACCGAAAATATATAAAAACGGTACGCAATGTCGGGTATATGATCGAAGATTAGGAATATAAAATGAGAAGATTACTGACTAGATATTTAATCGTCATTATCGTGTTGGTCACGATGCTGACGATTTTCTTGCAATCTGTAGCATTGCAGGATGATTTGATTTTTAGAAGACAACAGGTAATAGATGAGATTGCCCAAAACTACAAGGACAAGGAGATCGAAAATATCCCGACTACTTTTCAAAAAGCAAGGGTATCTGAAAATCCTTCCCTAAGCGGAAAGGTATCTGCCCAAACAAGGGACGTTAACGGGGAAGAATGGGTGTTTTTTGAAGAACCTCCGAACTATCTTGATCTTTTTATGGGTGTGCTTCCGTCGGCAGTAGGTATTATTGTTCTGGAAATATTAACCGTACAGCTGATCGGGTTTTTGATTACAAAGAAAATTTTAAAAGAATTTGATCCTGAAGAACATCTAGTAACGAAAATCTTTCAAAACGATATCGTGACCACAAAAATAGACGAGTTAAATCCGTTTATAGAAGAAATCCAGCTGGAAAAGCAGAAGATGGACTATTCCTATGATAAGATTCAGCAAAGCGAAAAGATGCGTTCCGAATTTACAGCAAATATTACCCATGAACTAAAGACTCCTTTAACGTCTATATCCGGTTATGGAGAAATGATCCAGCACGATATCGCAAAAGGCGAAGACGTTAAAAAATTTGCTGGAATTATTCAGACAGAAGCCAAGAAGCTTTTAGAGCTGATTGATAATATTATTAATTTATCGAAATACGACGGATCTACAAAACTAAATATCTTTTTTGAGGAATTTAATATAGGCGAACTAGGCCGGGAAATTGCAGAGGATTATCAGAATATTATCGGACATAAACGGCTGAAACTTGTTACTATGATAGAAGATATCGGTTTTTACGGCGATAAGGAAAAAATCGACGAACTCATTACCAATCTTCTTTCCAATGCAACAAAATACAATGTGGAAGAAGGAAGCATCAGTCTGAAAATTTACAGAGAGCTTAATAATGTGAAAATCATAGTAGAAGATACGGGTCTTGGCATGACAGAAGAGGAGCAGAGACGTATTTTCGAACGCTTTTATGTAGCAGACAAATCAAGAGGCAAAAAGTCGGGAACAGGGCTTGGGCTTTCCCTCGTAAAGCATGTGGCGATTATTCATGGCGGTAAAGTTTCTGTACAGAGCCAGCTGAATAAAGGCAGTGTTTTTGTTGTTACACTTCCCATAGAACTTCCAGAAGAATAAAAAGGATCTACTCTTTTAAAGAGCAGGTCCTTTTTGTTTTGCGATAAAGTGTAAATGTGAAAAAAAGGAAAGGGAAAAAGAGTAGTGGAAAAAAGAGTGGAAGAGTGAAAGAGCGGGAGAGTGGCCGATCATTTCTAGCCAGGAACGAAAAATACCGTTC
>JAAZME010000185.1 GCA_012798975.1 Gallicola sp. | reverse complement strand
CTAACTTGATTTTTGTTTTTTGAAAACTTAGTAGGTCTGGTGCAACTCGTTCTCCAAATGAACGAATCTTCATTTGGCTAAGAACGATCTGCTGACCTGTGACTAAATCAGAACCATGATTTAGACTAGGGCTTCAGGCGAATCTTAGGCGCCCTTCATCCTTCCCCTAGAAGGGAAACAATAACCTAGAGGTCAGTAGAAATGAAGGGACTAGAAGAAATAGAGTGTGAGTGTTTCTTTCATTTGAAAATTAAAAAAGAGCAGAAGAAAAGCGGAGGTTTTCTATAAAAACTCCGCTTTATTATTCTTCCGCTCTTTTTTGTCTTCCTATCGAAGTGTACCAACTGCAGCTTTTCCGCCTACTACAGTAATTCTTTCGATGGAATCATTTCTTAATGCTTGGTTGATTTCTTTGATTGTATTTTCTTTATTTGTAAGAAGGATAGGGGCTTCTTTACTATTTAAGATGGAGCTTGATACTAATGCATCTGCGAAGTCTTGTCCGCTGGCTACAATTACATTGGATGCCTTTGGAGCAAATCGGTTTTTTACTTCGATAGATGTTTTATAGCGGTTGTCTCCAGCGATTCTGTCTGCTTTTTTCACATTTTTCTTTACAGTTTCTTCCGCTTTAGAATCTACTGCTGCATCTCCTCCAATGATATAGACTTCTTCGATATTCTTGTTTTTCAAAATATTTTGAGTTGAAGAGTCGATATCCTCTCCTCTTGTAAAAAGTATTGGAGCATCTTCTTTGAATACTGGAAGTCCGGCAGATAAGGCATCTGCAAATCTTGCTTCTTCTCCTCCCACAAGGATCGCTTTTTTAGATTTTGTTTCGGAAAGTACTTTATCAGCGATTAATGCAGCTGTTTCAGAACGGTTGGCTCCTGCGATTCTTTCAACTTCTAATCCTTTTAAAGATTCTGCTACTTGGGAAGAAAGTGCATTTTCTCCACCTAATAGAAGGACTTTTTTAGCGCCTAGTCTTGAAATTTCTGCTTTTACTGCATCGGGCAGGGAAGCTTTTCGGCTTAAAAGTATAGGTGCTTTATAAAGGTCGGAAAGGGATGCTGCAGCTGTTGAATCCGGGAATGTTTCTCCGCTTGCAAGGATTACGGTCTCAGATTTGTCATAGTGGTTTCTGCTTACTTCTACAGCTGTTTCGTATCTTGTATTTCCTTCGTAACGATCTGTCGGAGCTAATTGTTTTGCATTTGGATCTACTTTATCTTTCACAATTTGGAAGGTGTCTACTTTTTCTACTTTACGATTATCTAATTCTCCAGATACTTGATAAAGTTCTGTTGTTAATGTTTCGCCGTCTACTGTATATTTTGCAAAGTTTTGGAATGTAGAGTCTCTGAAGTTTGAATGAGAGTTTGCAAACTCTGGAGCTTTTTGAGGCTGAGAACCGATAGCGAAAAGTTTGTTATATTCATCTAACAAATCTTGTGTTAACCAGCTAAGAGAAGGTCGAACTTTCTTTACATGGTCGATTCCTTTGTCGTAAATCGCATCATAGGCTTTTGTTCCGCCTGTATTCGGCAATACGAATGTAGTTCCGGTAGGATTTTTCAAAGTGTCGATTCCGGATACTTTTGTAGAATCTTCGGCTATTTTTCCATTAAATAAAGATTCGCTTTTTGGAGCGTATCTTAATGATTTTGTTCTAGATAAAACATGGTCATGACCTTGTAAAGCGATATCGATATCTAATTCGTCGATTAGTTTCATCAGTTCGTCTTTTACATTCTGAACATCTTTATCTTGAAGAGAATGGTAAGATTTTGAGAAGATCGGCTTGTGATAGTTTAAGACAACCCATTGAGCACCTCTTGCTCTTGCATCTTGAACATCTTTTTTAATCCATGCCTGCTGCTCGTCGCCTACTGCTTTGTTATCGTCGTTTTTGTAATCATTTGTATTTAAATTTACAAAATGAACGCCGTTGTAATCATAAGAATAATAAGATCCGCCATCGATTTTTCCTTCTGATGGAACGTTGAAGTGATCGTTGAACTTCGTAAGAAATTTTTCATTGTAGTTTAATCCGTACTCATCGTGGTTTCCAGGTGCTGGAGCTAGTGTTGTTTTTAAGAAGGAATCCTTAGACTTTCCAAACAAATCAACCCACTCGTCTTCCACTTCAGCTACTTCGACGATGTCTCCAGAGTGGATTACGAATTCGCTATCAGGAGCTGTTTCTAAAGCTCTTCTTAAGGTATCTGCTCCGAAAGCTGCTTCATCGATAAGATTTTGATTCCAGTATGCGTTTTGTGTATCTGTATACTGAAGGAATGTAAATTTGTCTTGGTCTTTGTCAGCTGTTCTGAAACTTCCCACTTCTGATTTGCCGCCGGTACTGCTTCCTGCTTGATAGAAGTATTCTGTATCCGGTTTTAAACCTTTTGCATCGGCCTTATAGGAATACTCAGGAATTTTATTCACATCGATTTTAACAGATTCTTTTTCTTTATCTGTAATTTCTTTATTATGATCCCATTTTTGTCCTTTTTTGCCTTCATCTGTAAAATATTTTTTTACAGTATTAGAAGCGTTATCGATAAGTTGGAAAATAAAAAATCCTTTTTCGTCTCTCTCCACATAATGAGAATCTATCACAGAGGCTTCTGCTGGAAAAGCCTTTGCATTTTTCATATCTCTGTTTTCAGAAACCCATACATAGGAATCTAATTTGTCGGATGTAAACCAGTTGAAGGATCTGCTTGTTCTGGGATCTTCCTTGATATTTACAACAAGACGGTTCGGTTTATTGTCCTTTGTATAGGCTTGTACTGCTGGTTTTTCCTCTGCAGATAATGAAACACCATCTGCTTTTTGAATACCGTCTCCACGGTGGAGAGCTGCTTCTTCTGCGGCTCTTTTAGCATCCATTGTGGCTACTTGAGAATTCTCGGATTCTTCTTGAGCCATAACAGCTGCTGGAGACAAAATAGTTTGTACAGAAATTGCCGTAGCTAATGCTAAAGCCGAAATTTTCTTAACTGACATTAGGATCTCCTCCTTAAAGTAATAGTAGTAAAATAATAATCAATTCCTTATTACTATAATGAAGAGATGTTATTTTTCCATTACTATTAGATTCAATCTTGGAGAAGAATTTGTTAAGTTTTGGTTAAGGAAAGCTATAAAAAAGAGTGAGTGTAGAATGAGAGAGTAATGGATGTCAAGGTAGGAAAATATAGGAAATAGGTTATAGGTTTTAGGAAGTAGGGATGGTGGAAAATACAAAGTATTTTCCACATTATAAAAAGGCACCGTCACACTCTCTTTTTTAAGCTCTCCCACTCTTTCTATGTCTACCTTAACAACAATCGCTGCTTTATCGCCTTCATGATAAAAGGATCCCGTTTATTACTAGGTAGAAAAATGAATGTTCCTTTCATTTTTCCACTACAACTCCCCTCTATCACACTTACACACTTCTTTTAAAAGCTCTTACACACTTCTTTTAATTTTTTTCTCTCGGATATTTTGTTGTATAGGCTAGGGGGTGTTCTTTTTCTTCCAAAAAGTCGGCGATAATCATAGAGGCCATAACGCTGTAGCAGGTTCCGTTTCCGCCATAGCCGAAGGCGTAGTATTTGTCTTTATTTTCTTCGTCTCTTCCGATAAAGGGAAGGCCGTCTTTGGATTCGCCGAATACAGATTGCCAGCGGTGGGCGATCTTTGCTTTGAAATCCGGATAGTAGCCGCAGATGGTTTCGTATATTTTATTTGTTTCTTTTTCGATATTTTCTAAAGAGGAGAGTTTTTCTCCTTTTTCATCTCTGCCGCCGGCGATAACACGGTGATCTTCCAGTTTTCTAAAATACACATAAGGATCTTCATCATCCCAGATCATTTCTTCCTTTCCCCAGAGTTTTTCATGGATTTTTTCTGTTACAAAGGAGTAGGTTGTATTTCTTTCTAATGCTTCTTCTATGTTCGGATAGACATCTTTTGCATATCCCATGGCGAGGATCAGTTTTTTTGCATTTATAGTGAAAGATCCGCTTGTTATGACAAACCCGTTCTCTTTTTCCGTGATTTTATCAGCAGGAGCGTTTTTATATACCTTTACTCCTCTTTTTAGATTCTCTTTGTGAAGAGCCTGAACCATTTTAAAGGGATTGAGTTCAGCGTCGCTGCCGGTTTTTAAAGCACCGTAAGCGTGGATATTATAATTTTTTTCTAAAGTTTCTTGATCGATATATTCGGAAGGGAATCCGTAATGGTTTAATATTCTATTATTTTCTCTTAATTCAGAAGTGTTTTCTTCTTTTGCAGCCAATAGAAGACTATGGGTTTTCTTATAGCCCGTATCCTCTGGAAGACTTTCTGCGATTTCCCCAAGCCGTTTCATTGCTTCGATAGATAGTCGGTAGAAATCAACAGCCTGTTTTTCGCCAAAGTTTTCGATCATTTCGGGAAGAGAATCATCGGAATGATACTGGATAATCCCTGTATTTCCATCGGAAGATCCATATCCTGGAATTTTTTTGTCGATAACAGCCGTCTCAAATCCCCTTAACCCCAGTTCATGGGAAATTAAGGCCCCGCTCATGCCTCCTCCGATTACGAGTACATCTATATCAAAATCTTCTTTTAGTTCCAAATAGTCCGTGTTTTTTCTCGTCTCGTCCCAATATAAATCACCTAGATGCAGTTTCATAGTTTTCTCCTTGTATTTAGTATTATTAACTGTATATACCCGAAGAGGCAGGAGAATTGTAAAAAAATAAGATTATAATAAAGAGAACACATTATATAATTAAAAAGATTCCGGTCTATACTAGAACAGGAATCTTTGATTCTTTTTTAATTTTAGTATTTTCCAAATAAAAAAAGGCTAGAAACTAACGTTTCTAACCTTTCATGGTGGACAGTACTGGACTTGAACCAGCGACCTCTTCGATGTCAACGAAGCGCTCTACCAGCTGAGCTAACTCTCCCTATGGAATAAATACAGTATAGCATAGTTTAATGTTTCGGTAAATTAAAGGAAGGGCTTTATCTGCCCAGAAACGAAAGGGTAGTTTAAAGGGATAAATTAGAAGAAAATAATCTTTTAAGACTGTTAGAGAGGATTAATACCCTAAGTGCAGAATAAAATTGTGCAGCGGTATTTTTCAATAATATTTATACCATGCTATAATTAACTTAGCCAAATCAGTTAAGCTGAAAACATATGACAGAAAAGTTCCCGTCCGGCAAGATGGGACTTTTTCATTGTAAGAAAAAAAAACTCCTGAGATTTCTCTCAGGAGGTTTTTTGTATTATTTGTCTCTTCCTGGTTTGAAGATGGCTTTTCTTGCTTCGTTTAATACGAATGGAAGAAGGGCACATGGAAGGATTACTGCCCAGTGTTCTAATCCTAACGTAATCGTTTGGAATAGAGGCTGAACAAATGGTACATAGATTACGATAAACATTAAGATGAAGGCAAAGGCAACAGCTTTCACAAGTGTCGGGTTCGAGAAGAATCCGATATGGAAGACTGTGTACTTTGGACTTCTGATAGAGAATACTTTTGTAAGCTCTGCAGTAATCATTGTTGCAAAGGCAACTGTTCTTGCAGACTCGATATGTCTATCGAAATGTCCCAATGCATAGTAATAAGCAATCAATGTTCCCACTGTAATACCCACAGCTAATGTTAATACTTGGATAATAGCATCTCTGTTTAAGATCGGCTCGTTCGGATCTCTAGGAGGCTGCTCCATAATATCTT
>JAAZME010000309.1 GCA_012798975.1 Gallicola sp. | reverse complement strand
CAGCAGGTTGGGGGTTCGATTCCCTCCACCAGCTCCAATAATAAAGTGATTGTAATAAGTTGGTAGCAGGATAGAATTGACAAAAACGATAACGTGGAGGGATGCCCGAGTGGTTAAAGGGGGCGGACTGTAAATCCGTTAGCTCAGCTTACGATGGTTCAAATCCATCTCTCTCCACCAATTATGCGGAAGTGGCTCAGTGGTAGAGCATCGCCTTGCCAAGGCGAGGGTCGCGAGTTCGAGTCTCGTCTTCCGCTCCATTCTTTATTGAAAAGATCATCATGAAGTGTTATGATAATATTATTACGGCGACATAGCCAAGTGGTAAGGCAGAGGTCTGCAACACCTTAACCCCCAGTTCAAATCTGGGTGTCGCCTCCAAAAGCTCTCAGTTTACTGAGAGCTTTTTATTTGTTTGGAGGAATATGATATGGCAGAAAATATTAAGGCGATGATTGTATCCTATAAAGCGGACATCGAATTTTTAAATCTATTAGAGGATTTGGGTATTAAAATTATCTTCACGAAAAAACATTCTAATCTGCCGGAGCCTGTAGACGATCATCCTGATTTAGTTGTAAGGCCGCTTACGAAAAAAATATTTCTAGTAGATCAGGATCATTTTGAATACTATCAGAAAGAATTAAGGAAATATGGTATTCAAACTATACCCGCAAAAAACAAAATCGGAGCAGTTTATCCAGAAGATGTTTTATTAAATTCAGTTTTCTTTAAGGGATATTGTGTTGGAAGAAAAGATGCTATGGATCCTAGGCTTCTGGAGTTTATATACAGGAATAATATGGAAGTTATTTCTGTCAAACAAGGCTATGCGAATTGTTCCTCTTTAATAGCAGGGGAGAATTTGCTGATTACTCAAGACAAATCGATTTATAAAGCTCTTTTAAGATATAAACTAAATGTGTTTCTACTGCCCCAAGGAGGTATTGATCTTCCTGGCTATTCAACTGGATTTATAGGGGGAACATATGGTATGATTAATGATACTGCGATGGTATTTTATGGGGATATTGAGCGTTTTTTACACAAAAAAGAATTAAAAAAGCGTTTAAAAGAAGAATCTATAGAAATATTCTGCCCCGAAGGAATTGATTTTGTAGATCGCGGTTCTATGATAGGAATTTATTAGGGGGAATGATTTTGATACAACCAAGTATACTGCCTGGAATGATGGAGTTAATACCAGAGGACCAATTATTATTTAATGATGTAAAAAATATTATCGAGAGTACTTTTCAAAAATATGCTTTTTTGCCAATTGATACACCGGTTATGGAAAAACTGGAAATTCTATTAGCAAAAGGCGGTGGAGAGACTCAAAAACAGATTTATCGTTTAGAAAAAGGAAATACGGAAATCGGTCTGCGTTTTGATTTAACGGTGCCTTTAGCCCGTTATGTAGCCCAGCATTTTAGCGATTTAAATTTTCCCTTTAGAAGATATCATATAGGCAAAGTATATCGTGGCGAGCGGAATCAAAAAGGCAGATATCGAGAATTTTATCAATGCGATATTGATATTATCGGACATGAAAAACTTTCGATCTATAACGATGCAGAAATTCCCAGTGTAATGGCGGAAATATTCCGAAAACTGCAGCTTGATTTTACGTTCCATTATAATAACCGCAAAGTTATGAATGGATTATTTAAAAGTCTTGATCTTGACGATTTTACTGCGATTCTTAGAATTATCGATAAAATCAATAAAATTGGAGAAGAAGGCGTACGAGAAGAGCTGGAAAAAGTAGATTTAGATCAAAATACCATTGATAAGCTATTGAACTTTATTCATTTTAAAGGCAGCAATGAAGAGACTATAGACTTTTTAAAAGAACTTGAGGTTCAGGAAGAATTATTTCGAGAAGGTTTAGAAGAGCTGGAATTTGTATATAGGCAGATGCTTCTATTTAATATTCCTTCCGAAAATATTAAAATTGACCTTTCTATAACAAGAGGCTTGGACTATTATACTGGATCAGTCTTTGAGACATTTTTAAAGGGGCACGAAGAAATCGGCTCTGTTTGTTCTGGAGGCCGCTATGATGATTTAGCTTCAAATTATACAAAGCAGAAGCTTCCGGGAATAGGACTCAGTATCGGGTTAACCCGTTTGTTTTATAAACTTCAAGAAGGAAAGCTGTTAAATATTGAAAAAGCGAATCCGTGCGACGCTTTAATCATTCCAATGAAAGGCTATGAAAAAGAGTCCATTGATTTATTGAATAAATTAAGAGATCATGATAAAATAGTACAGATCTATCTTGAGGGCGGAAAAATGAAAAAACAGTTCGCCTATGCCGATAATTTGAACGTACCTTTTGTGATAATAATCGGAGAAGAAGAGGTTAAAAATGAGAGTTACTCTGTAAAGGATATGAGAAGCGGAGAGCAATCATCGAAAAAAATTGAAGAAATTATTAATTTAATATAAAGCAATGATGGAACGAGTACATCAAAAAGATCTGCACAGAGAGAAGGAATCTTGCTGAAATTTCCTTTCAGAAGCCTTTGATGGAAAACTACTCCGGAGCGAATAAAAATGAAGTATAAAATTGGGTGGAACCACGGAAGAGTCTTTCGTCCCTTGTCGGGAGAGGCTCTTTTTTTATTATTTTAAGGAGGATTTTATGATCACAATTACTTTACCAGACGGTTCTAAAAAAGAACATGAAAAAGGTATATTATTATTAGATATTGCTAAAGGGATTTCGGAAGGCTTAGCGAGAGCTGTACTAGGAGCTGTAGTAAACGGCGAAATTAAAGGTCTTCAAGAACCGGTAGAAGAAGATGCAGAGGTGCGTTTTGTTAAATTTGAAGACGAAGAAGGAAAAGAGATATTCTGGCATACTTCTGCTCATCTTATGGCCTTTGCTATTCAAAGATTATTTCCTGATACAAAATTTGCCATAGGACCTGCTATTGATGCTGGTTTTTATTATGATTTAGACAACAGCCATGTATTTACAAGTGAAGATTTAACAAAGCTTGAAGCGGAAATGAAGAAAATTGTAAAAGAAGGATACACACTAGAGCGCAAAGTGGTTACGAGAGAGGAGGCTTTAGAAAGATTTAGATCTATTGATGAAGACTGTAAAATTGAATTGATAGAAAATCTTCCTGAAGATGCGACTATCAGTTATTATCAGCTAGGAGATTTTATCGATCTTTGTAAAGGTCCTCACTTATATGATGTTAAAAAAATCAAAGCTGTGAAACTTACTAGTATAGCAGGAGCTTACTGGAGAGGCGACGAAAACAATAAGATGCTGCAGCGTATATACGGAATTTCATTCCCTAAAAAGTCGGAATTAGATGAATATCTGGAAAGAATGGAAGAAGCGAAGAAAAGAGATCATCGAAAAATCGGTAAAGAGATGGGGCTTTTCAGTATGCATGAAGAGGGACCTGGTTTTCCATTCTTCCATCCTAACGGCATGGTGCTAAGAAATGAAATAGAGAATTTCTTGAAAAAAGAACTTAGAAAATCCGGATATGGCGAAATAAAAACACCGATGGTCCTAAACGAAGCTTTATGGCATCAATCAGGCCACTGGGATCATTATCAGGATAATATGTACTTCACAAAAATAGACGAGAAAGGTTACGCAATTAAACCGATGAACTGTCCAGGTTCGATCCTTGTCTACAAATCGAATCCTCATAGTTATAGAGAACTTCCGATCCGCGTAGCAGAGTTCGGACAAGTTCACCGCCACGAACTATCTGGTGCTCTTCATGGATTGATGAGAGTTCGTACGTTCACTCAAGACGATGCACATATCTATTGCCTTCCAGAGCAGATTGAAGAAGAAGTTACAAGTATTATCAAATTCTGTGATTATATCTATAGTATATTTGGGTTTGAATATAATGTTGAACTTTCAACAAGACCAGAAGATTCTATGGGTAAAGACGAAGATTGGGAAATTGCAACAAAATCCCTTGAAACAGCCCTTGTCAACAATAATTTAGAGTTTAAAGTGAATGAAGGAGACGGTGCATTCTACGGGCCTAAAATCGACTTCCATCTTAAAGATGCAATAGGAAGAGTGTGGCAGTGCGGTACTATCCAGCTTGACTTCCAAATGCCGGAACGATTTGGATTGGAATATATCAATCAAGAAGGCGGAAAATCACAACCAGTTATGATTCATAGAGCCGTTGTGGGTTCTATTGAAAGATTTATGGGAATCTTAATCGAGCATTTCGCAGGAAAATTCCCGTTATGGATCGCACCAGTACAAGCGATTATTTTGCCGATTTCCGATAAATATAATGAAAAGGCCGAAGAATTAAGATTAAGATTTGAAGAGGAAGGTATCCGAACTGAAGTAGATGATCGTTCTGAAAAGATCGGATTCAAGATTCGTGAAGCTCAATTAAACAAGATTCCATACAGTTTAGTTCTCGGAGAAAAAGAAATTGAGAACAATACAGTGGCTCTGCGTATCCGCGATTTAGGAGATCAAGGTGTTATCAGTACAGAGGAGTTTATCAAAATGGCACAAGAAAAAATCAAATCGAAAGAAATTGATTTATAGTATTTGACAAACTAGGATATGTGTAGTAGACTAATAGCATATGAAGTAGAGTATCCGCTCTCACCTGACGAATGAATCGTTCAGGTATATTATGAATCCTTTTTTGTGAGAATTATAATAGCGGGTATTTTGCCCGCTATTTTTTATTTATTTATGGAGGTGTACATTATAAAGGACTTACAGATTAATGAAAATATCAGATCAAGAGAAGTTCGTCTGGTAGACAAAGACGGTAATCAATTAGGAGTTGTACCTCTTAGAAAAGCATTAGAACTAGCTGAAGAAAGCAAATTAGATCTTGTTAACGTGGCTCCTAAAGCGAAACCACCGGTTTGTAAGATTATTGATTACGGAAAATACAAATACGAAACAATTAAAAAAGAAAAAGAATCAAGAAAGAACCAAAAAACCATTAATGTAAAAGAGATTAGACTTAGCCCGAATATCGATACTCATGATTTAGAAGTTAAGGCTAAACGAGCAAATACATTTTTATCAAATGGAGATAAAGTAAAAGTAAGCGTCCGATTTAGAGGAAGAGAATTAGGTCATACTAATATCGGAAGAACGGTACT
>JAAZME010000208.1 GCA_012798975.1 Gallicola sp. | reverse complement strand
GTGCTTGCGCACTTTCCAACGGATTTAATGTTTCTTTACTCACGAATGGTACCTCCTTTAAAAAATTACAGTTCATTTTACCATCTCATTTATAATAATACAAGTATTTTTTTAAATATCTATCTTAGTATATCATCTATTTTACGTAATGAAAAATATTGATAGAAAACTTTATAAGTCATTAAAATTCCTGTGCTTTTTCCAAGAAGTCTCTTAGATCTTCAATTTTCACTCGTTTTTGTTCCATAGTATCCCGATCGCGGATTGTAACAGTATCGTCTTCTAAAGTATCAAAATCAATTGTGATGCAGTAAGGTGTTCCTGCCTCGTCTTGTCTTCGGTATCTTTTTCCGATAGACCCTGATGCATCTGTATCAATATTGAAATATTTCGATAATTCCCCATAAACCTCATCGCTTTTTTCCGATAATTTCTTCGTTAGAGGAAGAATCGCCGCTTTATAAGGAGCAAGAGCCGGATGAAGATGAAGAACTGTTCTTTCCGTTCCATCTTCCAGTGTTTCTTCTTCATAGGCATCCGCCAAGAACAACAAGAACATTCTGTCTACCCCTACTGACGGCTCTATACAGTATGGTACATATTTCTCGTTTGTGATCGGATCCTGATAAGACAAGTCTTTGCCTGAGAATTCCATATGCTGTTTTAAATCGTAATCAGTACGGTCGGCGATTCCCCACAACTCGCCCCATCCAGAAGGATATAAGTACTCGATATCCGTAGTCGCCTTGCTGTAGAAAGAAAGCTCTTCCTCACCGTGATCTCTGTATCGTAAATGATCTTCATTTGCTCCTAGAGATGTAAGGAAGCTATAGCATTTCTCTCTCCAGTACTCGAACCATTCAAGATCTTCTCCAGGTTTGCAGAAGAATTCTAATTCCATTTGTTCGAATTCTCTTGTTCTGAAAATAAAGTTTCCAGGAGTAATTTCATTTCTAAAAGATTTACCGATTTGTCCGATTCCAAAAGGAACTTTTTTACGGGAAGTTCTTTGGACATTTTTAAAGTTCACAAAAATTCCTTGTGCCGTTTCCGGTCTCAAGTAAATTTCGTCTGTTGATTCTTCTGTAACGCCTTGGAATGTTTTAAACATCAGATTAAATTTACGAATATCCGTAAAATTATGAGCACCGCATTCTGGACAGTTGATTCCTTCTTCGTCGATCATCTGAACAAGTTCTTCCCCTGTTTTTCCGTCTAGTCCTGTTACATCTTCTCCTTTATTCTGATAATGTTCTTCGATAATCTTGTCTGCACGAAATCTCGATTTACATTCTTTACAGTCGATTAAGGGATCTGAGAAACCGCCTAAATGGCCTGAAGCTTCCCAAACAGAAGGATTCATCAAAATCGCAGAATCAAGTCCCACATTATAAACAGACTCTTGGATAAATTTTTTCCACCATGCTTTTTTTACATTGTTTTTAAGTTCCACTCCAAGAGGACCATAATCCCATGTATTGGAAAGACCTCCGTATAATTCTGAACCCGGAAATACATATCCTCTCATTTTTGCTAAACTGACAATTTTCTCCATCGTAACTTCTTTCGTCATAGAATCCTCCTTAAAATTCAAAAAAACCGCGTATACTTTTCTCTGGCTAATGCCAGGGACGAAAAGTTTTCCGCGGTTCCACCCTGTTTATGATCTTTATGACCATCACTTATTTTTAATCGCTCCAGAAGTCCCCTCTACCTCCTCTGTTCCGCTTTCACCATACGCAGACTCTCTGCACTTCGGAATAGTAGATTTTTTCCTTCATCGCTTTATTTTCAACTATAGTACTAATGATAATATAGCCGAATTTTTTTATCAAGTTTTATTTATAACGGTTTTCGATTTCTATCATTAAATCATCTAAGGTGATCCCCTGATTGACTAAAAGAACATTTAAATGATATAAAAGATCGCTTGCTTCATACACTACTTCTTCTTTCGAATTGTTTTTTGCTCCGATTACCGTTTCTGTAGACTCTTCTCCGATTTTTTTACAGATTTTGTCTACCCCTTCTCGGAATAGATAATTCGTATAAGAACCTTCTACAGGATTATTTTTTCGCTCTACAATTTTATCAAACTCTTCAAAAAGCATCATACGATTTGGAACATCTTTGAATTTCTTCACAGAATTATAGAAACAGCTGACTTCTCCTGTATGGCAGGCAGGACCTTCCGGTATGACTGTCACAAGGACAGTATCACTATCGCAGTCTAAAGATATTTCAACAACTTCCTGTGTGTTTCCAGAGGTCTCTCCTTTATGCCACAACTCTTTTCTAGAGCGGCTGTAGAACCAAGTTTGGCCCGTTTCTACCGTTTTATTAAAAGATTCTTCGTTCATATAAGCCATCATAAGAACTTCTTTCGTAACCGCATCTTGTACAATTGCAGGAACAAGTCCTTGTTCATTCCATTTTATTTCCATCTCTACCTCCTAGAGTCTGATCTCTATCCCTTCATCTTTTAAATATTGTTTTAAGTCTGGAATTTTAATTTCATCATAATGAAAAACAGATGCAGCAAGGGCTGCGTCAGAACCCGCTTCCAAAACCTCTTTGAAGTGAACCATCTCTCCAGCTCCTCCAGAAGCGATAACCGGAATCGTAAGCTCCTCAGAAAGTCTTCTGTTTAATTCAATATCGTATCCGCCCTTAACACCGTCTTCGTCGATAGAGTTGATACAGATTTCTCCAGCACCTAATTCCTGGCCTTTTTTTGC
>JAAZME010000065.1 GCA_012798975.1 Gallicola sp. | reverse complement strand
TTTGCCGAGGATGTCTGAGCGCAGCGAGTTCCGCAGGCCCATAGGGTTCGCTTTGGAGAGCGTGGATTGATTAAAATCATTTCCGAATGGATATTTTAATGAGTATCCGCTATTCTATCTTGCAAAAACTCTCTGCTCTATTTTAAGAAAAAAGAGAGTGGATGTTTTTTCCACTCTCTTCCTCCAGTCCTCAAAAAGGATACTATTTAAAATAGTAAGACTTGAAATTATTTTTTTATAAATCCTAGCGAAACAAAGCGAACCCCTCTTTGCCGAGGATGTCTGAGCGCAGCGAGTTCCGCAGGCCCATAGGGTTCGCTTTGGAGAGCGTGGATTGATTAAAATAATTTCCGGATGGATATTTTAATGAGTATCCGCTATTCTATTGCTTTTAACGCTTCAACCATATCGATTCTCTTAAGCATTCTGTGAACGATAAGCATTACAATTACAGAAAACAAAAGGGTAATCCCTGCGGAAAGGATGAAGTTTGATGCGTGAAGTGTGGGGTCCATCATTTGGCTGTCGCCCATAAGAAAATCTAGGATTATCTTGTGCATAAGATATCCGATAATATATCCTGCTAAGATTCCGATGATCGTCAGCAGCATAGTTTCCCGATAGACATAGGCTGTTACTTCTTTCGGATAAAACCCTAATACCTTTATCGTAGAAAGCTCCCTTTGTCTTTCCGATACGTTGATATTTGTTAAATTATATAACACCACAAAAGCGAGCATAGATGCTCCTATAATTATGATGTATACCATGACATCGATGGATTCTACTAGATCATTTGTATATCCTTGGAAGGTTTCTGTATTTATTGTTGCTGCAGCAGCATCTAAATTCATAATCTCTAAAAGCAGAGCATCTGTTTCATCTGTATTATGATCCTCCGTAATCGCCATATCTGCATTGAATTCTACATTTTCATCCCATTCTGTATTGAGATACGCCGGTGCTGCAAAGATATAGTGTCCGATATAGTATTCGCAGATATCCGCTACTTTTAGCTTAACCTCTTCTCCCTTGTTATTATAAAGAGTGAAAAGATCGTCTTTTTTCACATTAAAAATTTGGGCTGTTTTTTCTGTAAGGACTATCCCCTGGTTTGTGAGAGGTATTTCCTCATCGGTACGGGGTTTGCGGAGATTGACATATCCTTTGAAAGCTTCTGCATCTTCCGGTGAAATTAATGTAATGTTTTGTGTGATTCCGTCCGTGCTGTTTCTCTGGAATTCTTCCATATAGATATTTGTGCTTTGTTTGATTCGTTTCTCTTTATCGATTTTTTCATTGTATAGCGCAATATTTTCATCAGAAGCATTATTATTATAAACCGATATAAAATCGTATTGTATAATCTGATCAAACTGTTTTGTCATCGTCTCTTTTATAGAATCTCTTATAGCAAATCCCATAAATATCAGCGCCGTACAGCCTGCTACTCCGATTATCGTCATAAACATTCTCTTTTTATAACGGAAGATATTTCTCATAGTTACTTTGTGCAGGAAGCTGAGTCTTGTCCATAGCGGTGTAATTCTCTCTAGGAAAATTCTGGTTCCTCCTTTTGGAGATTTTCCTCTTAATAATGCTGCCGCATTTTCTCTTAAGGACTTTCGAAGGACGAGATATGCTACGCCGGATGTACAAACAAGTCCTACTATTAGAGCTAGAATATTAACATCCCATCTCCATGAACTTTTTACATCCTCAAAGATATAACCTACAGAGTAGGCTCTCGCTATATAGAAACTAATGAGCTTAGTGCCTATAATGATCCCAAGTATCGTTCCGATAAGACTTGCAACTGCTCCATAAATCAAATATTTTCTGCTGATTTGATTGTTGGAATATCCCAAGGCTTTTAATGTACCCACTTGTATTCTTTCTTCATCGATCATACGAGTCATTGTGGTCAAGGACACAAGCATGGCGATAAGAAAGAAAAATACCGGAAAGATATTGCTGATGATATCCAGATTTTCAGCCGCTGTAAAGTATCCATAGAGAGAAGATTCGTCGACTCTGCTGTCTACATTGTAGCTCGGCTCTATGATAAGATTTCTGTTTTCCCGTGCTTCTTGAATATCTTCTTCTGCCTTTTGGAGATCTTCATCTGCTTCCTTTTTTTCTCTATCGTATTCTGCCTTGTTTTCATTAAGTTCTTCTTGAGCTGTGTTTAAGGCATGTTCTCTAGCTGTCAGTTCTCCGGGAATCGGTGCTCCCATGGCGCGGATTTGAGACATTTGATTTTCAATAGCCGCTCTTGCGTTATCTATTTCTTTTTGAGCATCGGTCAGCCTCTGCTGTCCATCCGCTAAATCTCTTCGGCCTTTTCTAATTTCTTCTTGTCCCGTTACTATACTATCGTTTATTTCAGTTATCATAGCATCCTGTTTTTCTTTCGGACGATCTCTTAAAAGCTTTTGGAATTCTGACTGATGATCTTTAATTCGTCTATTATACAGGGGATCTGAGGTTGCTATTCCTTCTAAATTCTCAAAACGATACCTTGCTACAGAATATTTATCCGCTTTAAAATGTTCTTTGAGTGTAACTGCAAACCCTTTTAAAGATCCATTTCCTTCCGTTGTAGAGCCTTTATTTCCTTCTGTAATATATTCTGGGTTGATGCCGAAACCGGATACTGTATAGTCATATCGATCTAGGAGAGACTCTTCCTCTCCTTTTGCTTCTTCTTGTTCAAAAGAAATGGTATCCCCTATTTTATATTCACTCATTAAATCCCGATCTAAAAGAATTTCTCCCGGTTTTTCCGGAATGTTCCCTGCGACAACTTGAGTTAGGGAGATCTCTTCATTCATGTTCTGAAGGCGTATTACCTCCTCTTTATCTTTTATTAACAGATCCGCATTATATCCGTATTCTAATGCTTCTACACCTGTTTTTTGATTGAGCTGCTGTAGATCTTTATCATTAAGTCCAAATGTAGAACGGACTGTTATATCCTGATAGCGAAGATCTTCTAGGAAGGTATCCCCTTGTCCAGTCATTGCAGGACCGGTCACTTTGAGACCTACAAAAACCGCTACTCCTATCATGATCATAATAATAAGGGAGAGAAGTCGTGGAAATGATGATTTTATTTCGATTAATATATCTTTGTGCAAAGCTTTCATAGGATCACCACTCGATCTCGTCAATGGATTTTGGATTTTCATTCAAAGTAATCGACCGTACTTTTGAATCATTGATTTCAATCACCCGGTCTGCTATAGGAGCGATAGCGCTGTTATGTGTAATCACGATAACTGTTGTATCGGTCTCTATGCAGGTGTCCTGCAGCAGTTTAAGGACTTGTTTTCCTGTATGATAATCTAATGCCCCCGTCGGCTCGTCGCAAAGAAGCAGTTTCGGATTTTTCGCCAAGGCTCTGGCAATCGCCACCCGCTGCTGTTCCCCACCCGAAAGCTGGGCTGGGAAGTTGTTCATTCGATTCTCTAGTCCCACTTCCTTCAACACCGTTTCCGCATCTCTGGCATTCTCTACAATCTGCGAAGCCAGCTCTACATTTTCCTTTGTCGTAAGGTTGGGAACGAGATTGTAGAATTGAAACACGAAACCTACATCCGATCTTCTGTAGCTTGTGAGCTGCTTTTCATTATACAAAGAGATTTCCTTTCCATCGACTAGGATCTTCCCCTCGTCGTTTGTATCCATGCCCCCTAGAATATTCAGGACTGTAGACTTGCCGGCACCGCTTGGCCCTACAATGATGACAAACTCGCCTTTTTCTATCGTAAAATTAATTTTATCATTGGCTATGATGGTGGTTTCTCCCATCTTGTAAAATTTTGAACTGTCGATCATCTCAACATATGACATATTCTCCACCATTCCTTTCAGTTGTATTTACCTTTTGCCTACTCTATAATATTAAGATACCTGTCTTTAGGTACCCTAATCAAATTATTTATTAACTATAATTATACTATAAAGAATTGGAGCATTTATGTTCGAGACTGTTGAATACAAAGAAACGTTAAAAGAAAAAGATAAACTATATGTAGATGTACGGACTCCTAAGGAATTCGAAAAAGAAACGATCCCCGGCGCCATCAACCTGCCTATTCTTTTTGATGACGAAAGGGCTGTCGTCGGAACCTTATACAAACAAAAAAGTCCTGAAGATGCCAAGCTTGCCGGCGTACAATTTATTTCAAAACGGCTGCCGGAAGTTTTTGCTGAATATCAGCGGCTTTTTAAAGAGTACAAAAAGGTTTATGTTTTTTGTTCTAGAGGGGGATACCGAAGCTCTTCTATCGTGTCCTTTATTTATTCCTTGGGGATTCATATTTATAAATTAGACGGGGGCTACAAATTCTACCGCCAGTTTATCCGGGAAGAACTTCAAAAAGAGATCCAAAGAATTACTCCTATCGTTTTATACGGAAACACAGGAACCGGAAAAACTAAAATACTGCAGGAACTGGATGCCTTGGGCTATCCTGTTGTAGACTTAGAAGCAATGGCAAATCATAGAG
>JAAZME010000139.1 GCA_012798975.1 Gallicola sp. | reverse complement strand
TCGTGTAAGATTTTCCACGATTCCTTCGAAAGTTCCCGTATAAGTTTTTCTTCCAGAATAATGGCTGTTGAATACGAATTTTAATTCTTCTTTTCCTGTTCCATACAGCAGCTCTTGAATAAATTCCGGTGGTGCTTCCGCTAAAGGTTTATCCATAGAGAAATGATGTTTCTCTCCTAATGCCCTTATGATTTCATAATAATAGGTACCTTCTTTAGCTGTAGAATAGGCATCTACTCCGCCTTGTTCTACGGAAAGATCATAGTTTGGAAGGACCCTTTCAGGATCAATTTCTTTATGAAATCCTAGACCGTTGCATTCTGGACACATACCAAAAGGATTATTAAAAGAGAAAGAACGGGGTTCGATCTCATCATAGGAAATGTGACCGTCTGGACAGGCCAGCTTTGTATTGAAGACGTCGATTTCGCCGGCATCTTTCTGTATCTTTATCGTACCTTCGCTTAAATGGATCGCCATTTCCAAAGATCCAGTCAACCGGCTTTCAATGCCAGGCTTCACGATAAGTCTGTCAATTACGATATCAATATCGTGTTTTTTGTTTTTTTCAAGGTTGATCTCTTCTGTGATTTCCCTTTGTTCCCCGTCGACAATAATTCTCGTATAGCCCTCTTTTTTTATATTCTCTAAAAGCCTTTTATGCTCCCCTTTTTTTCCTTTTATAACGGGAGCAAGGAGAAGAATTTTCGTCCTTTCCGGATAAGCCATAATCCGGTCAACCATTTGGTCTACACTTTGGCTTTCTATTTTCTTGCCACAGACTGGGCAATAAGGCACACCCACCCGTGCATATAAAAGCCGGAAATAATCGTATATTTCTGTTACGGTTCCTACCGTGGATCGGGGATTTCGATTCGTCGTTTTCTGGTCTATAGAGATCGAAGGGGATAGTCCTTCGATATACTCTACATCCGGTTTATCCATCTGCCCTAAAAACTGTCTTGCATAGCTGGATAAGGATTCAATATAACGTCTTTGACCTTCTGCATAGATTGTGTCGAAAGCCAAGGATGATTTCCCCGAACCGCTCAGTCCAGTAAATACAATCATCTTGTCTCGAGGCAATACAAGGTCTATATCTTTTAGATTATTTGCTTTTGCTCCTTTTATAACTATTTTATCTAAACTCAAATTCTACCTCTCTACATTTTTCCGTTCTTCAGTTTTCTGATCTCATCTCTAAGATTTGCTGCCCTTTCAAACTCCAAAGCTTCAGCAGCTTTAATCATCTCTTCTTCCATTGTGATCAATAACTGTTCCAAATCTTCCTGGGTGATCTTTTCTTTTTCTATATAGTTGTCGAAAAACTCTGTGTCTTCTGCCACCTTTGTAATTTCGATAATATTATGAATCTTTTTGTGTATAGACTGAGGAGTTATATCGTGATCGATATTATACTGATTTTGTATCTCTCGGCGTCGATTTGTTTCTGTAATCGCCCGATCCATCGATCCTGTAATTCGATCAGCATACATGATGACCCGACCATCCACATTTCTTGCGGCACGGCCTACTGTTTGTATCAAAGAAGTTTCCGAGCGAAGGAACCCTTCTTTATCCGCATCCAGTATCGCAATCAAAGATACTTCCGGAAGGTCCAGACCTTCCCGCAGCAAGTTTATTCCTACCAGTACATCATATTTACCCAATCTTAGGTCGCGTATGATTTCTGTTCGTTCTATTGTATCTATATCTGAATGAAGATAGGTTACTTTAATATCCAATTCTTCAAAATATTTCGTTAAATCCTCTGCCATTTTCTTTGTCAGAGTTGTTACTAAAGTTCTTTCGCCTTTCTCCGTCGTCTTATGGATTTCTGTTATCAAATCATCGATCTGTCCTTTTGTTGGACGCACATCTATTACAGGATCTAGAAGACCTGTCGGACGTATGATTTGTTCAACGATTTCATCGCAATGTTCCTTCTCATAAGGTCCCGGTGTAGCTGAAACATAAATTGCTTGAGGGACTAATTTCTCAAACTCTTTAAACTTCAGTGGTCTGTTATCTAAAGCAGATGGTAGTCTAAAACCGAAATCTACAAGATTTTGCTTTCTTGAACGGTCGCCCTCGTACATCCCCCCTATCTGAGGAATACTTACATGGGACTCATCAACCATAAGAAGAAAATCATCTGGGAAATAATCGATTAGTGTATAAGGACGGCTGCCCGCTTTTCTTCCGGTTAGATGGCGGGAGTAGTTTTCGATCCCTGTGCAGAAACCTACCTCCTGAAGCATTTCGATGTCATATCTTGTACGCTGCTCGATTCTCTGAGCTTCTAAAAGCTTATTTTGGGACTCGAAAAATTTTATCTGTTCTTCCAGTTCTTCTTCTATTGTCACAACAGCACGCTTCACTTTATCTTCACTGGTAGCAAAGTGGGAAGCGGGAAAAACAGAGATATGTTCCCTTGTTCCATTGATCTCTCCTGTCAGAGGATCTACTTCAGTGATACGGTCTACTTCATCTCCGAAAAATTCTACGCGATAACTTTTTTCATTTTCTGCCGCTGGAAAAATATCGAGACTGTCTCCACGGACTCGGAATGTTCCTCTTGTAAAATTGATATCGTTACGGACATACTGAATATCCACAAGCTTTCGGATAACATCATCACGATCCCGAATCATCCCCGGTCTTAAAGAAAGGGATAAGTCGGAATAACTTTCTGGATCCCCTAACCCATATATGCAGGATACAGATGCGACAATGATAACATCTTTTCGTTCAAAAAGAGCCATAGTGGCAGAATGTCTTAGTTCATCAATATCATCGTTGATAGAACTGTCTTTTGCTATATAGGTATCCGTCTGAGCCACATAGGCTTCCGGCTGATAATAATCATAGTAGCTGACAAAGAATTCCACCGCATTCTCTGGAAAAAATTCTTTAAATTCAGCTGCCAGCTGATAAGCCAGTGTTTTATTGTGAGCCATAACTAATGTCGGTCTTTGAACTTCTTCTATAATATTGGCCATGGTAAATGTTTTACCAGAGCCTGTTACACCTTTAAGGACCTGATGACGTTCCCCGTTTCGAACGCCCTCTGCCAGTTTTTTTATAGCATCCGGCTGATCCCCTGTAGGTTTAAAATCAGAATGCAGTTTAAATTTCATATTAATGTCCTCTTTTCTGAACTTTTGTTCTATTATATCTTAATAAGGTATTAGGGTCAAAAACGTGAAATAAAGAGGGTCGGTAGAGAGAGGAAAGTGTGGCCGATCATTTCTAGCCAAGAACGGAAAATATCGTTCTTGGGAAATGAGTGGCATAAGACCTGCGACCAAATCAAAGTGCCTGATTTGGGCTAGGGCTTCAGAGAGTGAAAGAGTGAGAGAGCGGAGTTATGGATAAAAAACGAAAAGTTCATTCGTTTTTCGTTCATAGTATAAAGAACCTTTTTATACGAAGAAAATGCTCCGCATTTTCCACCACCCCTACTCCCTATTCTCTATAACCTACTCCCTTTCTTTTACTGTATTTTCTTATCCTTTCCTGGCCGCCGCAGGTGTGCCGCCTAGAGCCTAGGTCCCGTCAGGGATCCTGCCTGGGTTGCGCAGCAATCCCGCCTTCTTTCTTTAAACGCTCTTTTGGGATAAAAAAAGACAGGTATGATCCCTGCCTTATAATTATTGATTTGTATTGGCGTTTTCGCCGTTATTGTTTCCGCCGATTAAATTAACAAATCCATCTATTAGATCTCTGAAAAATCCTACGATCTGGTCAACTAAACCGCTTTGCTTTGCATTATCGTAAATTTCTGAAGCAGTTCCGACTAAATCTTTGCTAAGCTTGGACAATTCCTGTTTCACTTGTTCTGAATCAATAGCCCCTGTTTGAACATACTGCTGAAAATAGATTACAAGCTGATTGATCTGGTCGCCTGTAACAATATTTTGAAGATTATTGTTTTCAACGGCTTGATTGATTACTTGAGTTATTTCTTGTTTTGTGGGAATTTCTTTATTTTCCTGCTTTATTTCTGAAAGCTTGTTTTTTACTTCCACAATGGCATTATCAAGCTGAGGACTTGTATAATTGTCTTTTCCCTCATTTTTCTGATTGATTTCGTTTACAACTTCAAGTTCTTCTTGAGCCGCTTCCATTCTATCTTTATCCAGTTTCTCGCCATTGACTTCAAAAGCCTTATAGATACCTGTTAGCGCAGATTCTCCTGTTACTTTTCGAACAGCTCCTACGATAAGAGTAGCATCCTCTACCCCAGCTGTAATACTAGCGTTGCGGTATTGTTCTTTTGTCACTTCAGTGATATTTTCCGGTGTCTTTATTACAACATCTACACCTTTTCCTTTGTTTTCTTTCTGCACGATAACAGAAGAAATCATATTGCTGGATCCATTTGGATCTCCCCCGATATAATTTACTAGATCCTTATAGGTTACCGATGTAGAGTTTACATTCTCTGGATTTTCAATATCAAGAAGTCTTTGTGTTTCCTTTACTTCGCTTTCCGATAAACTTTCCCCATATACGAAAGTAGGCTGTCCCCATCTTTCGTTAACTACAGTTGTATCTATTTTGCCTTGAGCTGACGCAATTGTAGACACAGACGGCAGCAGCATAGCCGATAAGAGAAAAGCTGCAATAATTTTTTTGATTTTGTTCATAACATCCTCCTTATTTTGAACTACTTTTATTATACCATAGTCCAAGGATTACTAATCCATAAGAAGATTGAGAAAATACTACAAAATTATTACATTCTATTTATACGCTTCTTCTAAGCCGTTCTCTTTCTTCCAGTTCTCTTCGTCTGCCGCCTTCTTCACCCATTTCTGAAGAATCTAATTTATCAATCCAGGATAATGCTTTTCCCGTTCCCCGGACTACGGCTGTCACTGGTCCTTCTGCGATATTGACCGGAATGCCGATCTTCGATTCAAGCTTTCGATCAAGTCCCGGCACTAGACATCCTCCACCAGTCATCACAGCACCTCGCTCATAAAGATCCGCTGCCAGCTCCGGCGGTGTTTTTTCAAGAACTTCTTGAACCGTTCTTATAATCTGATCCAAAGGATGGCGAATCGCTTCGGAAATATCCGTTGACGTAACAAACACATGCATAGGCAGTCCGTTGATAAGATTTCGTCCCTTTACTTCAAAAAGATTATCGTCTTCTCTCGGATAGGCGGAAGCGATATTGATCTTTATCTCTTCCGCTGTCCTTTCCCCTATAATCATATTGTACTTGCCTTTTATATATTCAGTAATAGCTGTATCGCATTCATCCCCGCCGATAGGAAGAGATTTATTAATAATAATCCCTCCTAAGGCAATCACCGCAACATCCGTCGTGCCGCCTCCGATATCGATAACGAGATTTCCTCCTGCATCGGTAATATCTACTCCAGCTCCGATTGCCGCTGCAAGAGGCTCTTCAATTAAATAGGTTTTATAGGCTCCGGCTAGCTTGCTTGCCTGCATAACAGCTCTTCTCTGTACCTGGGTGATTTCACTGGGTACACAAATTACTACATTTGGCCGTATCATTGTTTTTCCTATAGATTTATGGATAAAGTATTTCAACATTTTTTCTGTAGAGTTAAAATCCGCTATGACTCCATCTTTCATAGGTCTTGTAGCACGGATATTTCCGGGAGTTCTTCCAAGCATTTTTTTTGCTTCTTTGCCGACAGAAAGGATTTTACCGGTATAGCTGTCCATTGCTACTACGGATGGTTCATTTATTATGACGCCTTTGCCTCTTATATAGACAAGCACTGATGCTGTACCTAAATCGATAGCAATATTTTTTCTGAAATTGCTTATATTTGCCATCCTTCCATTCTCCTCCCTTTCACAATTTATATCTCTTCTGCTGCTTTTCTTAATTCCTCAACTTTAGAAAGTTTCTCCCAAGGCAGATCTATATCGTCTCTTCCAAAATGACCGTATGCTGCTGTTTGGCGATAAATCGGTCTTCTTAAATCCAGCTGATCGATGATTGCTGCAGGTCTTAAGTCAAAATGCTCTTCTATTATTTTCTCTAGTTTTTCATCTTCCATAATCCCTGTGTTTGAACTGTTTACGTAGATAGATACAGGTTTCGCTACTCCGATAGCATAGGAAATGCCTACTTCGATTTTTTCGCAAAGTCCGGCGGCTACCATGTTTTTCGCAATAAAGCGTGCCATATAGGCTCCTGAACGGTCTACCTTTGTTGGATCTTTTCCTGAGAAAGC
>JAAZME010000227.1 GCA_012798975.1 Gallicola sp. | reverse complement strand
CCTGCATCGATAAATCCCAGCGTTCCTGATTTTATCATTTCCAAGGCGCTTAACTCTGCCATAAATTTCATTTTATTCGGGTCCAGCGTACTTTCAAAAGGAAGCATAATCCGAGTCCAGATAATAGGCTTCGCATCTAAAACAAGTCCTTTTAACAGCTGCTGCCCGGTATGGGTATGGCAGTCGATAAGACCTGGCATAAAACATTTTCCCTTGCCATCTATAATTTCATGGTTTTTATAACGGTCTTTTACCTCATCCCATTTCCCGATTTCTATAATTTCTTCATTTTCAATTACGATACAGATATCTTCTGCTACACTTTCATAATCCGATACTACTGTAGTATTTTTTATAATCATTATATCCCCCTAAAAAAGATTTGAAATATTCAGTAATAATGTTGACCAGATAACTGAACCGACAAAGGCTCCCGTCATGACTAATAACCCGACAATCAATATTTTCCATCCTTGTTTCAAGAAAGTTTTAAGCTGATTGCTGATACTCATTCCTGCAAATACTCCGACCATTGAAAAAGGAGCTGTAAAATTGATCAAACCTACATAATGTATAACGTCCGCACGTATCGGACTGATAGGGCTTGCTAATGCCAAACCTATCAAAGAACAATATGCAATAATCGGAAGACGAAAGGGAATAAACTTCGTACAAAGTACTGCGATCATCCCAATGCCTATAAGGATCAATAATCCCGGTACAGATTCTAGAAAACCAACTTCATACCCTATGTAATTAGCCAACGCTGTTCCAGCGGCACTTAATATAAATAAAATCAACCATTCAATATATCTCATATTGTCCCCCTAAAAATCTTTCTTTAGTGCAAATCTGCTAAGCTTCGGTTCTAAGATTCGATATAATTTATCGCATAATGGTATCCCGATAAACATATACATATAAATTCCTGTAATCCCCGCAATTGTCTCTCCAGCAGAAGCCAATGTATTGATAGCTGCTGCAGACTCCGGATATATTGCCGATAGAGATGCACTGGCACTCGCCATAAATATACCTGCTCCGATTCCGGATCCAAGTCCTAAAGCTTCCGGTGTAAATAAACCTGTCATTGAGACTAATGTGGCAAGAAATCCGAAATAAATAGTTCCAATCATACCGCCTATTATGTAAACCGACAAACTCCCCCTCGCTTCAAAAGAGTCCGGTCCGTAGATATCATTAATAAGCGCCATGTGATATTCTCTGTTCAATGAAAAACTTGCTCCTACAGCTTCCCGTTTCATACCTAAAAGAATCGCTGCAGGCAATGCTACGATGATACATAGTAAACTTCCGAAACCATGGAGAAGAAGTACAGGTCCTGTTTCGATAATGATATCGATATTGGAGCCTGCTGTGACACCAAGTTTTGCAATAAATAAACATATTCCTATTACTACAAGTTTTGATGCTGCTTTTGTCTCAGTCTCATTGATAATCTTAAAAACTTGCGGACCTGACAGAACCCCTAAAATAATGGTGTAAAAGATTGGGAAAAGAATAAACATCCCGCTTCCAAATTGAAACTCTTTTCTACCTATGAGCTCTGCTATTAAAACAAAAATATAAGCCAGCAGAAATATTTTCCATTCTGTTCTAAAACGTTCTCCTAATGTTTTGTACTGATAATTTGCTTTCATATTGCCTCCTTGTTAAAATATTTTTATGTTAAATAAAGTTTAACAAGATTGGTTTTTTATAAAAAGGACAAGTGGGTATTTTAAGGTGGTTTTTATGAATATAGAAGAGTTAATAAAATTAAATCCTGATTTTGAATTTTTTAGCAGCAAAATGACGGAAGATGTAAAGCGAAATTATTATATTAAAGAATATGAAACAGGAGAAATCATCAGCCACAAATCAAGCGAATTAAAATATTTTGGAATTATAACCGCAGGCGCCTCCAGAGTAATCAATGAATTTGAAAACGGAAATATCTACATGATCGAAACAAACCCTGCAATCGATTATATAGGAGAAGTCACTATCTTAGCACAGCAAAAATATACCAGTGTTACCATCGAAGCCTCTAAACCTTCTACGGTGTTCTATATCCCAAGAAAAACTGCAGAGAAATGGATTTTTGAAAACGTAGAAATTTTGAGCCGGCTAACTATTCGAGTTGCCAACAAACTCTATCGTTCCTCTTTAGAAAATGGTATGAAACTGTTTTACTCATCCGATTATATACTCATAGATTACTTAGTAAAAATCGCTGCTGCCCATAAAATCACAGGCATAAAAAGATATAAATTTCCTCATACAAGATCCTTTATGGCAGAAGAAATCGGTATGAATCTAAAAACATTAAACCGGACCATTACAAAACTAAAAGATAAAGATTTGTTTTTTATTGAGAAAGGTAAAATTGTTATGACTCTAGAAAATTATAAGAATTCGCAGAATTATTTAGATGCAAGCAAAATGAATTAGAACCGATCAAAGATCGTCACTATCCACTTCGAAGAGAGACTTAAAATAATTGTGTTCCTGTTTGATAAAAGTCAAAAAACATTGAAACCCCTTTCCCTAACCAAAAAACTATATCAGCTATTTATATTAGAATAAAAATCCCAGACAGAATTCTTTATTCTAGAAGCCTCCTTTTCATATTTCCAACTCCTATATTTCCTATACTAGAGAAAAGAAGCCTTCAAGGGGGTTTCTTTTATTTTCAGACAAAAAAAGAGAGGGAATTTCTTCCCTCAGAACAATCTATTTTTATAGTACTGTAGAATTATAAAACAAACCTTTAAAAATATCAAGTCTTTTTTTGTTTTTTTAGCAGTCTTTATCTTCTTTATGCCATCTAGCTGCTCTAAAATAGATTCTAAACCCGTCTTCCCTTCTTCTTTTTAAGAGAATTAAACTTGGTTGCTTCCCTCTGGCTTCATCTATTAATATTACCCTTCTTTTATCGATTAGAACTCATATCGAATAGTGTCCTTTAGCTCATCTCTTCTTAAAAGTTTTACAAACTCCTTTTGATCAAACCATTTTAAATAAGACTGATTGAAAGATTCTTCTATATTATCATAGATTTTCCGGTTAAACTCTCGGCTTATAACGTGGACATAGGTATCGATGTAACGATCTACATAAACAGGATTTTTCTTATACCAGATATTATTCGAGTCGACTACCATGGAACATTCCCAAAGATCTAGATCATATGGAAACAGCTCATCGATAATAAATGCATGTTTTAAATCATCATTAAGATCATTTATTCGTTCCATTTCATTAAGCATTTCTTCCCATTCCTCATCGGTCAGCTCAAAACTGTATTTTATAGTGACCCCCAAAAGTTGGACTTGGTTTTCGAAAACAATTAAATTAGTTTGCTGCTATTTTATTTAACTCCTTTCTGGTTTTGGCTGTCAAGAGCAGAAGCGTAGCAACTCTTGACGGATAAAATCCGAAAGGAGAAAATCTTTAGGCAGCCATTAATTGCTCTCTATATTCTACTGGGCTTTTCCAGCCCAGTTTTTCTTTTATTCGTTCGTAATTGTAATAGCGTATATACT
>JAAZME010000372.1 GCA_012798975.1 Gallicola sp. | reverse complement strand
ATCTTGTTTATGCTATTAATGTTAGTAATACCGGGGCAGTCTCTTGCTTCTAATAGTAGTAGAAGGGTACCCGTGCCAAATAATATTAAAGTGTATTATTATTCCTCAATTAGCGGATATTCCGAAAAATCAGCATACACTTCATGGAATTATGCCGGAAGTCCATTAGTATTTTCTACAACTACAGTCAGAACAAGTGGACACCTTCGTTTGTATTATTCAGGATCTACGGTTAAAAAATATATTGCAATAAGTGTTCCAATAAATAATCAGATATCTTCTATTGAGTTTACTGCAAAATGGAGAGCATTAAATAATATTAGGAGACGGGAAACAGTTGTGCACGAAGTAGGACATTCTTTAGGGATGAATCATGTACCACCAAGTCTAAATAAAGCTTCGGTTATGCGAGCAGTAGATTTCAATGACAAGCCTTATCCATTAACTTATGATAAAAATTTCATTAATGCACGCTATAAAAAATAAATAGGGGTGAAAACAATGAAGAAAAAAATTCTAGTATTATTAGCTGTTGTTACTTTGCTTTTTGGTTGTAAAAATGTCAAAGGAGAATCAAAGTATTCAAAACAAGCTCTAACAAATAATAAAATAGGATATACTCAAGAAGTTATTTCCGGAAAATTAATCGAGTTTAAAGACTTGGAAGATCTTGAAGGACAGACTGAAAATATTATAAGAGTTCGAAAGATTAAGGAACTGGAATCCGTACCTTGGGATGGTCCGGATGCCGCTGATGTTGAACCGGGATTCGAATCAGGGACAACTATGAGTGAAGCGGAAGTACTGGAAGTCTTCAAAGGCAGTTTGCAAGAAGGTGAAAAAATCCGTGTTGAAGAAGACTTTTTCCGAAACGATGTCTCCAAAAAAATATTTTCCGTGGAAGGATATACGGCAATGAATGATGGAGAAGAGTATCTACTATTGCTTAATAAAAATGAAGACTATTATTATATTGTAGGGGTACTCCCAGGACAGATTCCGCTGATTAACCCCATAAAAGGAAATGTTGTTAAAGGAACTAACTCATCTCGTAATGTTGCAGAAGAAGCAGGGACTTCTGTAATTATTAACACAAACTTCCCTGAAGAAATACAGAATCTTCAAATTCAAATCGTTGACAAATATATAAAATAAAAAAACTGCAGGTGAATCCTGCGGTTTTTTTATGATTCAGTTCTTAGAATGGAAATCATTAGCTTTTCCACAGATGACGAAGGCATCATTTTGTTTCTTGCTAGGTGCCTTTAGGCATCCTGCCTGGCTGCCCTTAGGCATGCCGCCTGGGTTGCGACAGCAAGCCCGCCTGGGTCCCGCAGGGATCTCGCCTGTTTTTCTCAAAAAAATCCGATCAGCCCAAAAACTAAACTTATAAGAGCTGCTGCGATAACATCCCTTGGAAAGTGGATTCCTGCGGCGACCCGGACTATCCCCAAGAGTACGCCCAGAAGCAGAAAAAGAATTCCCAAGGCTGTATTTATGTATAAAAAAGCCATAGCAATAATTAAAATTGATAATGTATGGCGGCTGGGAAAAGACTCTCCTTTCTTCTCTCTGGGAATCAAAGGGCGGATAGTATATTTTTCATAGGGTCTAGGTTCATTTTTGACTTTTCGGATGATCGTTGTAAAAAGAAAAGCTGCAAAAGGCACAAGAAGTACTTTTACAGCCCTTTCATCTTTTGTAAAGATCAAGAACAAAAGGAGCAGCGGATAGGAAATATAAACAAGTCTCGGTATCCAAGTATTAAAAAATACAAGAAGATCGAATAACATCTCCCATTTTCTAAAATACTGTTCTATCCCTTCATACCATCTCTCATAGGCTTTCACTCGGACTGTTCCCTTTCTATCTCTTTATCGTATTCTTCTTCCAGCGCTTTCCAATACCTTTTGTCTTCTTCTGTTATTTCCCGAATCACTCTGCAGGGGTTGCCCTTCGCTACTACGTTCTTCGGGATACTTCGAGTTACTACAGAGCCGGAACCTATGATAGAACCTTCGCCGATGGTAATTCCGGGATTTACTACTACATCTCCGCCGATCCATACATCGTCTTCTATGGTGATCGCTTTTCCATACTCAAGCTTTCTTCTGCGCACCATCGGATCCAATGGATGAGCAGCTGTATAGAGCCCTACACGAGGTCCGAAATTCACATTATCGCCGATACGGATTTCTGCTACATCGAGCATAATACAGTCATAGTTTGCGAAGAAATGATCCCCGATATGGATCTGTTTTCCATAATCGCATCGAAAAGGCGGTGTAATCGTAACATCTTCCCCATAGCTTCCTAATAACTCATCTAAAAGTTTTTCTCTTTTTTCGATTTCCTCCGGCATTGTCCGGTTAAATTCATAGCTGTATCGTCTAGCTTTTTCATAACGTTTTCTCAGCTCTTTATCTTCAGCATTATAAAGTTTTCCTGCAATCATTCTCTCTTTTTCGCTCATATTATACCTCTCTTCCTAAATCTACCCACTTTACAGGCTGTATGATTCTTTCCAACTCTTGAAGGCTTAATTCTATGACACTATCCTCGCTGCCGCCGGCAGGATAAACATTCTCAAAACGTTTCAAAGAATGATCCATATAAATTTCCACATCTTCATTCACGTTAAAAGGACAGACTCCTCCCATAGGATAGCCGATTTTTTCAATGAGATCTTCTCTTTTGATCATCTTGGCTTTCTTGCCGAATTCTTCTTTATATTTTTTATTGTCAATACGGATATCTCCCGCAGCCACAATAAGGATACAACGTTCATCGATTTGAAAAGCCATGGATTTTGCTATTTCAGAAGGGAGACAGCCGACTTGTTCCGCTGCCTTTTCCACTGTTTCTGTCCCTTCTTCAAAAACTCTGATTCGATCTTCCAGATGATGCTGCTTTAAAAATCCCCTTGCTTTTTCAACACTCATATTTTTAATTCCTTCTCTATATCCTCTTTCCTTTCTAACGGTTTTTGGCAGGATCCTTCTTGGCAGATGAGCAAAGCCGGCGCTTCTTGAACTTCCAGATCAAAAAGCTCCCTTAGAATCCCCTCATTCGTTAAACTGATCAAGGTGTCGAAAGGACGGTATTCCTGTCTGAACACTTCCGTATACTCCAAGGCTTCTTCTCTTGAAACTGTATAGAGCTGATAGGCCTTATGCCCCATATTCGCTGTAAGATAAGCCGCCATAAAATAGCAGTGGGCTCCTGGTGTTCTTTTTAGATTCGAAGAAAAGACTTTAAACTGTCTTTCCATAATCTCACGATATCTTACCACTCCTGTTAAACGGGAAATTTGGGCAAGCACCATCACTGCCATGGAAATACCGGAAGGCATAGCGCCGTCATAGGTTTCTCTCGGCCTCATAATCAGGTCTGTTTTATCCTTCGAGGTCATATAAAAACCGCCGTCTTCTCCGCCGATAAAATCTTCGATCATTTTTTCCGTTAACATTCTGCTATGGAAAAGCCATTTATCTTCTAAGGTAGCGTCATAAAGATTCAACAATCCATGAATTAAGAAAGCATAGTCCTCTAAGGTTCCCGGATCCCCCAGTTTCCCTTCTCTGCTGCTGTTATATAGAACGGCCTCCCGGATGTGGTAATTCAAGATAAAGTCTGCTGCTTTTCTTGCGGACTGAAGATAGGATT
>JAAZME010000375.1 GCA_012798975.1 Gallicola sp. | reverse complement strand
CTTCGTCTCCTTTTTCAACGCCAAGTGCAAGGGCTGGGAAGGAGTCTGTTACCAAGTTGATCCATAATAACTGAATCGGAATAAATGGCGTTGGAAGATTCATAAGGATCGAAATCAATACAACCAGTACTTCACCGATATTGGCACTTAGAAGGAATGTAACGAATTTTTTAATATTAGAATAAATAATACGTCCTTCTTCTACTGCGTTTACAATCGTTGCGAAGTTGTCGTCTGTTAAGATAACTTCTGCAGTATTTTTCGCTACGTCTGTACCTGTGATTCCCATGGCAATACCGATATCTGCTTTTTTAATAGCAGGAGCATCGTTTACACCGTCTCCTGTCATGGCAGTGATTTCGCCGTTTTGTTTTAAAGCGGTTACGATTTGAACTTTGTTTTCTGGAGAAACTCGGGCGAATACTCGTGTATGTTTTACGACTTCCCGAAGTTCTTCTTCACTCATATTATTAAGCTCGCGGCCCATAATAGCATCTTCTTTGTTGTCGATAATGCCTAGTTCTTGAGCGATGGCAACAGCTGTTTCCAAATAGTCTCCTGTAATCATAACAGGAACGATTCCTGCAGATTTACATTCGGCAATGGCAGTTTTTGCTTCTGGTCTTGCAGGGTCGATCATACCGGTAAGACCTACGAAGATCATTTCATTTTCGATTGATTCTGATGTTAATTCAGCTGGCATTGCATCGTGGATTCTAAATGCATAAGAAAGAACACGAAGAGCGGAACTTGCGAATTCGCTGTTTTTGTCAGCGATAGCTTTTCTGTCTGCTTCTGTAATATCTACTACTTTTCCGTCTTTTAAAATCTTTGTACAGCGTTCTAAGATGATATCAGGAGCACCTTTTGTAAAGGATACTGTTTTTCCTTCGATAAAATTATTGTGGAAGGTAGACATCATCTTACGTGTTGAGTCGAACGGAATTTCTTGAATACGAGGATACTGAGTATTGGCATTTGCCTTATCGATATTCATTTTGCTGGCGAATGTGATTAAGGCTCCTTCTGTAGGATCTCCCATTACGCCGTAATTTCCTTCTTCTTGTGTAATATCTGCATCGTTTGTAAGTACAGAAATGTTCAATAATGTATAAAGGCTTTGAACGTCGTCGATTTTAATATCGTTGCCGTCGATAGTCATCGTTCCTTCTGGTGTATAGCCTGTACCGGAAATATCGATTACTTTATCGTCCACAAAGGCTTTTACAACGGTCATTTCGTTTTGTGTTAAGGTACCTGTTTTATCACTGCAGATAAATGTAGTTGTTCCTAATGTTTCTACAGCTAAAAGTTTTTTAACGATAGCATTGTTTTCAGCCATTCTCTGCATACCCATAGAAAGTACAATGGTTACGATAGCAGGAAGTCCTTCTGGAATTGCCGCTACTGCAAGAGAGATCGAAGTTAAGAACATTTCGATTAATTCGTGTCCGTAAAGCATACCCACTACGAATACGATAATACACACACCGACTACTAAGATTCCTAAGAATTTACTCAACTGAGCAAGTTTCTTTTGAAGAGGAGTCATTTCATCTTCTTGTGAAGCTAAACTTGTAGCAATCTTACCGATTTCTGTTTTCTCTCCAGTATCTACAACGATTCCCATGGATCTTCCATAAGATACAATTGTAGAACTGTAAGCCATGTTCTCGCGGTCTCCGATTTCTACAACACCTTCATAGTTTTCCTCTGCAAATTTATCCACAGCTACGGACTCTCCAGTTAAAGAGGATTCGTCAATTTTCAAATTATAGCTGTCGAAAAGTCTAAGATCTGCAGGAACGATATCTCCTGTTTCTAGTTTTACAATATCTCCGGGAACAAGATCGGATGATGCAACACTTTGTTCTTTTCCATCACGAATAACTTTCGCTGTTGGAGAAGCCATTTTCTGCAAAGCTTCTAGAGCTTCTTCGGCTTTGCCTTCTTGATAAATACTAAGAGCTGCGTTTAATACGACAATTGCTAAGATGATAACGGAATCGATCCATTCACCTACGATACCTGATAAAACTGCTGCCACTAAAAGAACGATAATCATTGGATCTGTAAACTGTTCTACGACCTTCGCAAGCATTGACTTTTTGTCTGCTTCCTGAAGTTCGTTTCGACCATACTTTTCAAGGTTTTCAGAAACCTTGGAACTTGTAAGGCCGGTTCTTAGATCAGTACCTAGTTCTTGGCTCAGCTGATCAGGGGTTTTGTTATACCACTCCATATAGTTTCCTCCTGTTGTTTTTTTAGGCAGTAACATAAAAAGACCTTCACCTATACCGGCAAAGGTCTTGCTTCCTTTTTAGGTTGCCGGCCGGGATCTGCATCCGAAATGACGACCAAGCATAGTAATTAGCTACTCCCCTTATAAAGGCTATTATATAATAATTTAAGCCTTTTATCAATATTTTGATGTAATTAATCCTGTATATCTAAAAGAATAATAAACTCGTCGCCAAGATTTTTGACCTCCCGAATTTCTGTAGGGTATTTATCCTTGTATTCTTCATAGAACCTTGCAGTAAAGGCGCAATCGTCTTTAAAGTGCAGAGGGAAGATCATTTGAGGTTCGATCAGCTCTAAAAACAAACGGGCTCCTTTGTCGTAATTGTCTTTTAAGCGGGGATCGATGGGGAAGAATGCAATATCGATGCCTTCGTCTATTTTTTGGATTTCCCTTAAGAAATCTTCTTCCATCTCTTTTCTTTCTTCCGGACTGTCTTCCGGCCAGATCCAATTGTTCAAATCTCCTGCATAAAAAAGAGTCAGATACTCTAAAGACAAGGTGTAAGAAATTCCCTGATCTGTAGAACCGAATGTTTTAATCGTGAAGTCTTCGATATCCAGAACTTCGTCGGGCTTTACAAAATAGACATTGTCGCTGTTTCTTAAGAATTTCAAAGCAGAAATATCCACATCTTTATTTTTGTCTTCTAGATAAATGATATTGTCTTTTTGTAAAAGGTCTTGGATGTCGCTGGAAAGGATATAAATATTTTCTTCCGGGTTTCCAATTTCAAGGATCTTTTTGCTGAAATGATCGTAGTGGGAATGAGTAGCGATAAAAATCAGTTTTTTATTCTTTGGATTTTTTGGAAGATCTCCTTCAAAATAATCAAATATCAGGATATAATTTTCAAATTCCATGGTGTAGCAGCTGTGATATATAAATTTTATATTAATTTCTTTTTCCATAAACGGGCTCCTTTG
>JAAZME010000089.1 GCA_012798975.1 Gallicola sp. | reverse complement strand
TGTAATTTTGTATAATTAGGATCCATATCCGGATTCGTTAGAAAGGTGTTCATTGCTTCTTTTACTTCAGGAGCAACTGTTGTAGGTCCTGCGCATAAATTTATCATGATATCATCTCCTTCTATTTATTTTAAGGGATAAGGAAAAGATATGATAGAATCAGAACTCTTAAAAGGAAAAGGATCAGAGCGGGAGAAAGAGAGTTTTTACCTTTTACAGAATATGGTATGATTAAAAGAGTTATGGAGGGATTTCATGTTTGTTAAAGTTGAAGTTTTTATTCCAAAGGAATACGTTTATCCGCTGATGAAAGAAATAAATGATCACGGTTATATAAAAGAAGGCCATTATGATTATGCCTTTGCTGCAACAAAGGTAACCGGTCATTGGAGACCGGTTAAAGGAGCAGATCCTTTTTCAGGAAAAGAAGGGGAGATCAGCTGCGAGGAAGAGATAAAACTGGAATTTCGAATTCGAAAAAACTGTATCGGTTTAGTAAAGGAGATTATAGTAAAGAATCATCCCTACGAAACGCCGGTCATTAATTTTATTCCTTTAGTTTAAGGAAGGATAGTAAAAAGAGAAGAGGTAAGAAAATGGAGAATAATTTTTCCCAAAGAATTGAAGAATATATTATAAGCAGAGTAATATTTGATGAAGTGTCAAAGGAACTGAAATCTTGTTTAAAAAAGACAAATCGCGAGATCTTAAGAGAGTATGGAAATCGTTATCGACTGGATAAAACAGAAGAAAAAGGAAGTATTAAGCTTTCCGAAGAGTTAAATTAGCGCATTTTAGAGGATTTAGAAAAGAATCTTTCTTATAAAGACGAGGCATTTATCGAAAAAATCTACGAAGATATATCCAGAGAGGATTTAGATATCGAAGAAGGAATCGATGATTTAATGAACTTTATGGAATATAATCATTACGGCTGGGGTTTTCTATTTATAGAAGAAGACAAAGAAGATTTTATCCCTGTGATTCCGAAAGAGATTGCAAAGAAGCTTGGAGAAATTGAAAAAGACCATGTAATGAATAAAAGCAGAAGGTATAAAAGGATATCTCAAGTTTTAAAAGCGCTGATTCATTTATACGGGGTATTGGAAGAAGAGCAGTTCCTAAAGGTGTGGGAAGAGATCGGCGAAGGAGAGCTATCCGCCGCAGATTTTCATAAGTACCTGGCCGATCATCCGGAAGAAGGAAGAAGCTTCCGCATATTTGACGGCGATATTCTCCATGGAACCTTTGAATCTCCGATAGAAGCAGCAACCCTTAAAGACCGAAGAAAAGGAAAAGAATATTATATTCCGTCGAAAGCAGAGATCGAAATTTTCGAAAATCATTATTCGGATCCGAAAACGAAAGAGTATAAGGATGTTTATGCCTTCTTAGAAAAGAACAGCACGGCAGTTCAAGCAGACAGGGCGATGGCTCAGCTGGAGTTTTTCAGTGCTAGCTCTGCTAAAAAAGATCTCGATACGATTCTTTCTATTCTTGCAGACAGCGGAATCATTATAGAAAAACAGGATCTGACAAAATTAGGGGATAGGATGACTGAATTCTTAAATCATTCTCCGATTTGGGAAAACAAAGGAAATACTCCTCAGAGTCTTTACGATAAAACCGTAGAAGATATAAAAGATAAAGGCAACGGCAATATTATCCATAAAAATATTATTCAGTAATAGCATTCAATAAAAAAGCAGATCCAGTTACAGGGTCTGCTTTTCATATTGAGAGCGAGAAAGGTTATAGGTTGTAGGGAAGAGGGAATAGGGGAGGATAATTTTTCGCTAACGCTTAAAATTTCCGTTTTATTCTTACGTAAACTATTTTCGCCTTTGGCGAAAATAGTTCTCAATCCCTATAACCTATAACCTACTTCCTGCACTCTCTTTTCCCTATCCTTTAAAAATGGCTTTTGTCTGAAGATAATCCATGATTCCATAGATTCCATTTTCTCTTCCGAAACCGGACTGTTTGTACCCGCCGAAAGGAGCATAGGGATTTCCTTCTGCATCGTTGATAAAGATATTTCCAGTATTAATCTTAAGTGCAGCTTTTTTTGCGTCTTCTTCAGGACCTACTACTGCACCGGATAAGCCGTAAGACACGTCGTTTGCAATTTCTATGGCTTCTTCTAGGGAGCTGTATGTGATAATGCAAAGAACAGGTCCGAAGATTTCTTCTTGGGCGATTTTCATATCGTTTTTAACATTGACGAAAATCGTCGGCTCTACATAAAAGCCTTTGCCATCTATTTTATTTCCCCCGATAAGAATTTCTGCGCCTTCTTCTACTCCAGATTGAATATAGTCGAGGACTCGTTCTTGTTGTTTTTCAGATACGAGAGGTCCTACAACAGTATTCGGATCTGTAGGATCTCCGATAACTACTTTTTCTTTATAGTATTCTAGAGCTTCTTTCTTCGTGTTTTCCAGTTCTTCTTCTGGGACTAAAAGCCTTGTTAGAGCGGAGCAGGTTTGGCCTTGATTGTTTAGGACAGTATCCATAGAACGTTTCACCGCAAGTTTTAAATCGCCGCCTTTTAGATAGAGAAGAGGAGATTTTCCGCCTAGTTCCAGAACAAGATGCTTAATGCCTTTCCCTGCTTTTTCAAACATTTTCTCGCCGACTGCAGTAGAGCCGGTAAAGGATACAGAGTCCACATCTTTATGTCCTGCTAAATAATCTCCGGTCTCGCCGCCTTTTCCAGTTACAAGATTAAACACTCCGTCAGGAAGTCCTGCTTCATCGATAATCTCTGCATAAATAAGGGCTGTAAGGGGAGTATTTGTCGGAGGCTGTACCACCACGGTGTTTCCAGCGAGGAGTGCCGGTGTAATTTTTCGCTGAATCTGATTGATAGGGAAATTCCAAGGAGTAATACAAGCCACGACCCCGTATCCTTCGTAATAGATGGAGGCATTCTTCTTCTCTTCAACAAAATTAAAGTTTTTTATTTCCTCTATGGCAGAACGGATTTCCTTTAAGGGCTGGGGAGCATGGACTTCTTCTACAAAAGTTCTGCTGCTGCCCAGTTCTTCTATAATCTGATCAGCGATTCTCTGCTGATTTTTTTCGATTCCGTTATAAATTTTTTCCATATATTCGATTCGTTCTTCTACTGGAAGACTGCTCCACTTGGGAAAAGCGGTTTTCGCTGCCTGAACGGCTTTATCCACATCTTCCTTTGTTCCAAGAGCTACTTCGCCGATGACCTCTTCAGTAGCGGGATTGATCACCTTAGAACTTTCTGTTCCCGTAGAGGAGATCCATTCTCCCTGTATATAAATTTGATTTTTTTTCATAAAAGTCTCCTTTGTCATATGTTCTATAAATAAGTCTGCGTTTTTTATATACCCGAAGAAGCGTAGAAGAAAAAGATACGAAAAAAGAGGAGTTGTTCCGCAAAAAAATATGAACAAATTTTAATAAAGAATCTTTATTCCAAGAAAAAAATGTTA
>JAAZME010000053.1 GCA_012798975.1 Gallicola sp. | reverse complement strand
CTTTTGTAGAGAAATGTTAGATTTTAAAAAGGATAATGAATGATATCATGATAGTAGAAAGAAAAAGATATTAAATAAAACAAAAATGGCTGTTTTAGATATAAAAAAAGGTAATAATACTCAACAGATGAATGAACAAGATAAAGGAGGAAACGAGATGAAAAGGTATGTAATTTTATTAATTTCAATAGCTGTATTCTTATCTGCCTGCAGCGGGATAAATGCTACGGGAAAAGTGAAGCCGGAAGAATTATTAACTGAGGCCCATGAAACATTAAAAAAGCAGAAATCCTATAAAGGGATGATTACAGAGGAATTGATTGCGCCTGCGAATATAGGAGAAAAGATCGTTTCAACGACAAAGAAAGAGTTCAGCATTATTCGAGAAAACTTACTTGCAAAAGAAGAACTTAGCAGCAAAACGACAGGAAATGATGCAGAAAAATATTTGCCAGAAGATACTAGAACCATGTATACAGAAATAAATCCAGAGAATAACAAGGAATTAATCTCCTATACTCATTATTTGGATCAGTGGAGCAAGGATACTAGAATTATTGATGTTGATAGTCTAGAGCGTTTCGCCAAAGATCCGATCTTCGATCAGGATTATAAGTGGAAAGAAGTCCTCGGCTATAAAGACTATTTTAAATCTCTTGAAGAAGGAGAAAAGCAGGGGAAGAAAGTTTTTATACTGAAGGCAACTGTTCCAAAAGAAGAGCAGCTGAAAGAACTGAGAGCCTCTAAAGATTTGGATAAAGAGCTGTTAAAGTCAATGGAAAAGCTCACCACTGATGTACAGTACGAAATACAAATCGATCCGGAAACAAAGCTACCCTTAAGTATCTTAAAGCAATTTAATTTGCCAATGACAGAAAAAACGGCATCTGAAAATAAAGAAATTTTCGAATATACAGAATTTAATACAGTAGATAAAATTGAAATACCGAAGGAAGCAAAAGATCTTTAAAACTCTTTTTATCATCTTTGAGGGAGAAATATCGTCAAATAACCAAACTTTCAGGATTTTCGATAGGGATATGGGTATAATTAGATTATAAATTGGTGATAATGTATGGACAAAAATTTATGTAAATCAAAGAAAGGAGATTTTATGGAAAGATACATACAGATCATTCGCTATCGAATACTGATGGCTTTATTCAGGATAATGCATTGGTGATAGAATATTTTACAGATTTAGTATAAACAGAGGAATATTAGGGCTTATTTCAATCTTAGGGATCTATATCTGTTATAGGCTGGATCAAAGTATTAAGAAAACCCGCGGCTATAGTATATTTTTTATAGCAGCAATTATAATAATGGCCGTATTGGCGATTAAAAAATAGTAAATAGAAAAGCTGTCAGAACCTTTTGGATTCTAACAGCTTTTTTCTTATTCTTTATTCTCGATAAACTTCTCTATATACTCATGATAGCTCATAAGATGGTTTTCGAAGGTATCGTCTTCGATATGGATAATGCGGTTTGCAATAGTATCCATAAATTCTGTATCGTGGCTGGAGAAAAAGATATTTCCTTTGAAAGAAATAAGGCCGTTGTTTACAGCGACGATGGACTCTAGATCCAAGTGGCTTGTAGGCTGATCCAGGATGATGGTGTTGGCATCGTTAAGCATCATTCTTGAAAGCATCATACGGACTTTTTCTCCTCCGGAAAGGACATTTGTCGGTTTATAGACATCGTCTCCAGAGAACAGCATTTTACCTAGGAATCCTCTTAAGTAGCTTTCCATAGGGTCTTTCGAATATTGTCTAAGCCATTCTACAAGGTTAAGCTTAGAGGATTCAAAATACTTTGCATTGTCCTTCGGGAAATAGGATAGAGTTACTGTTTTACCCCATTTAACCGTACCGCTGTCCGGTTCCATTTCTCCGGAAAGGATTTGGAAAAGCGTAGTAATGGACAGTTCGTTTCCGATAAAGCCTACTTTTTCATAAGGGTTGATTCTAAAAGTAATATCCTTAAGAAGCTCTACTCCGTCGATAGTCTTGCTTAGATTTTCAACGAGAAGCACTTCTTTTCCAAGTTCTCTTCCGATTTCAAATCCTACAAAAGGATAGCGTCTTGAAGAAGGTTGTATATCGTCCAGTTCTATTTTTTCTAATAGCTTCTTACGGCTTGTAGCTTGTTTTGATTTTGATTTGTTGGCGGAGAAACGCTGAATAAAGCTCTGAAGTTCTTTGATCTTATCTTCCTTCTTCTTGTTGGCAT
>JAAZME010000130.1 GCA_012798975.1 Gallicola sp. | reverse complement strand
TAAACGCCGTTTTTCCATAGCGCCTGTACAGCGTCGTCTAAATCAAGGATATCAATTCCTGAGATAGAGCCTGTTACGACTTCTTTGGGGGGTGCTTCTGCTTCAGCTGCTTCTTCTGATGCTGGTTTTTTTGTGTTTAAAGAATCAATAACGGCATCGTAGCAATGTGAATTTACTTCTGTATATTCTTTTTGAACTTTGTCTTTGATATCTCCTAAAACAAGCTCATAAGCGTATTTAATCGCGTTGGCTATAACTGGAGCGCCAGAAGCTCTTGAAATGATTAGGACAGTACGATCGTATCCTTCTCCGATTCCAGGGCCATAACCATAGCCTACAGATTCGTAGCTTCCGCCGGTAGTAAAGGCAGAGAACATTTTCATCAGGATATTTCCAGTTAAAGAGTCTGTTACACAGACATCTGGAACGCCTTGCAATACGTCGTTTCCTCGAAGGACAGCTCCGCCGTCGCTTCTTTTGGATTCTGTATATTCAAATTCATAACCGTTGGCTCTTAAGTTGTTCAGTGCTTTTTCTACTTGTCTTGCACCGTCAACATTTAAGATTCCAACTGTAGGGTTTTCTTTTCCTAAAGCTTTCGCCACAGTAATACCGGCTACAGTATTTCTTACCATGCTTTCCACTCTATTCATAGAGCTTGAGCCTGTTGTGGTAGCGATAAGCATTTCTTTTCCGATACCTGGGGTAACAACTCTTCCTATAGTCGAAACACCGATAGGGAAGTTGTAATGCATCGTGATACAGGCATCTAAATATTTGGAATCTAATAGTTCTTCCATTTTTTTGTGAGCAGCTTCATCATCATCGGCTTCCACCAGTTCAAATTCCGTGTCTGCTTTTGAGCCTATCAGAACAATATCATAATGAGGAGACTTGGCTAAATTTGCTGCTTCCAGCATATTTTCAACACCGTGCTCGCTGCCTGAGATTGTTAAACCGATCTTCGGTTTTTTAGCAAAAGAACCGCTTTCGATTCCCTCGGCTATTTCTAATAGGGCTTCTGCAATAATATTTTTTGACATAGTATAACCTCTATTCTTGAACCATGTTTTCAGCTAATTCTCTTAAAGATTCACCTATAATTTTCTTGATTTCTTCTTTTGAAACGCCAGATCCTTCTTCAGCTGTGCTTCCATCGTTTCTTTCGCAGATTAAGGAAACACCGTCAAATAAGTTTGTCATTCTTCCTAAGAATAAGCTTCCTTTTCCAACAAGCATAGCTCTGTTTTTGTCGCCTGTAGTCAAGTCATCAATCATAAATCCAACATAAGGCACTCCGGATGGAATATGTCCTTGGGTAGGAGCCCAGCCTGGAATTCCCTTTGCATCGATAAGATTTTTTAATTCTTTCTTTTCAATATCGCCGCGTTTTACAGCAAGAGCTGCAATCATTTTATAGTTGGCTTCAGGAACATTTCCAGCTCCTGCAGGTACTGTAATATCAGGGTTCTGCATTTCAACAGAATAGGTATCTACATCTGTAATTTTTAATCCGGCTTTGTCCAGTCCGTCGGTAATAAGGGAAGTCATAACAGCTTGAGGAGAAGATCCTGTTCCTACATTGTGCTTGCCTGTGATATCGGTACGGATAATTGGACTTTCGCCGTCATTTTCAGAAACAAGAACTGCAAAAGCGCCTAAGACATCTTCAAATACTGGAAGATCTTTTTTTACATGGTCTTTCGCATTCATGCCAAGTTTTGCAGTAGCACCGCCGGCTACAACTAATACGTTTTTGTAAACGCCTGCTTTCACAAGGGCTGCTGCGTGGATAAGGGAGTGCAAAGGTGCCGCACAGAATCCTCTTGTATCGGAACCGGAAGCGTTTGTAAGGTCTGCTATTTCTGCGATGGATTTTGCAAAGTTTCCGCCGCCTCTTTGGTTCATATCTCCGCAGGCTTCTTCTGAACATTCTATAACATAATCTATTTCGTCTTTATCAACAGAGGTAGTTCTTAGCAATGCAATGGCTGCTAAAACACCGGAAGCTTTTACGACAAGGTTTTCAAAGATGGTGTGAGCATTTAAGTTCACATCGACATCATGGGCTTGCTTTACAATACCCACTAATTTTCCATCTTGGTAAAGCCCTTCTGCTTTGTGTTCGTCTAATAAGTGTTTGTCGCCTTCTACATCATAAGGTTTAACTTTCGCGAAACGATCTGCTAATTCAGGATAGTTTTTTTCGATTTTAGGTTTTATTTCGTTTATAAATTCTTCTGTTAATTCTACTAATTCAAAAGAATCACAGATTTTCATAGCTGCTATAAATTCGTCTTGAGGAGTAATTTCTCCGAATTTTCCTTTTCTTTCGCCTTTATATTCCTGTTTGCACCAAGGCATTTCATAATTTTTTAATTCTTCAGGTCGTGCGTTTCCAATATAGACTTGGTTCGGTAAATAGTTGACAACATCTTCATAAGATCTAATGTGTTTATCGATTTCTTTTAAGAAGTCTGAATCGGGGTTTACGATTCTTTCAGTTGAACAAGTTGTTCCATTTTGAACGATCATATCCGGTGTGTGAACAAGCACGTATCCGGCGTTTTTCATAACAGGGAATGACATAAAAACCTCCATTTTTTATAATTGCGGATTCTGACACGACAGAATCCGCAATTATTTTCTAAATGTTAAAATATTGTTTGATCTTGAATCTTAGTTTCTAAAGCAACTAAGGCTTCATCCACTAATTTTCTTCTCAAAGCTTTTTCTTCGTCTTTGTCTAATGCAGGATTTCCAAGAGGATGTGGTATCGCTATTGTAGGCAGGATTCTGTTTGCACCTACTGTTAAAGATATTGGAGCGATGGTACACATATGAACTACAGGAATTCCAGTACTTTCTATTTCTTTTACCATTGTTGC
>JAAZME010000142.1 GCA_012798975.1 Gallicola sp. | reverse complement strand
TGTCCGGACAAGACCTTTAAGACCGGGAACAAGTCAGTGACCGTTTCGGGCGCTTCTACAGTGTCCAAAGAGATCTCTGGCCTCGTGAAAGGCAAGACTTATTACGTCAGGATCCGCACATTCAAGACAGTGGGCAGCACCAAATACTTCTCCGGCTGGAGCCCGGTGAATAGCGTGAAGATCACTAAGTGACCTTGCCGGAAAGTATACGATGTTTCTGCAGGGCTTAAGAGAGAGATTCCCTGACATTGCTGCGGGAATAGTTGTATGTGTTCAAGTCCATGTGAGCATAAATTATACAGAATAGACCTCCGGTGCCGTGATTCATTCACGGTCCCGGAGGTCATTTTGTTTTTTTAGTGCAGCATGAAAAGGCCTGAAAAGGAAGCGTATGAATTGGTGGATCACATGGTGAATCATATATAAATTGACCGTTCTCCTTATTTATGATGCCGGACGCTGCGGTCTTCCCTCTGAATCTGTTTCTTCCAGGTTTTTGATGTCTGGTTTTTCAAAAAAACGATAAGAGATTCGAGTTCCTGACGTTCATCCCACGCCTCCAACGCAGTGTAGTAATCTTTGCGGTCTTCCTCATGTATGATAATGGGAGGATGGTTATTCAGAATCAGCAGATAGTTCATGGCAAGCCGCCCTGTCCTGCCGTTTCCATCTGCAAAAGGGTGTATGTTTTCCAGCTTGGCGTGAAAATACGCTGCGGCGGTGAGCGCCTGCTCTTCAGGGATATCTTCAAGTTCTGCTAGAAGCTCGGAGACCTCTTCATGGACATCCTCCGGCGGGGCTCCAATTTCATTCTTTCCTGTCACAAAGTCGTGTTTTTTGTACTCGCCAGGACGTTCTCCAAGCTGCCAGCGACGTGTATCATAAGTATTCTGTGTCAGGCGGTACTGAAATTCCCTCAGCAGGCGTTCATTTAGGATCCGCCTTTCGCTGAATGCGGAGAGCAGAAGTTCATTGGCATCTTTAGCGTTCCGGATTTCAAATAATGTCCGGAGATCACCGGTGTAAGATACCACGCCGTCATGTTCAAAAACCTCTCGAGTATCATTGTAGGTGATCTTTTCATTCTCGATTTTTCCGGAATGATAAGCAAAGGCTATGCTGTGGCTGTTTAGGACTTCCGCGAGTTCTGCGTCTGTAGTGATCTTTTTTCGCTGCCAGAGCGCAACAGCCTTTTCATAATCCGTCATTTATTCTGGTCTCCTTTTTTGAAATCATTTTTTCCCTGATCCATTCATGCATTCTACGTGGCTCAGGAGGTCTCGTATTATACTATCATTTCCAACAGGTCATCTTTGGCTTTAAATAATTATATCACCGCAGCGCTGACAAATCTTCGCATTGTTGGAATGGTTTTTTCGCAATATAATCAATTCAGGACACCTTTATTTTCATGAAAATAGATGTTTGCGGGCACTTGCCCATGGCAGCAAATATGCATACAGAGAGTATACATTCAGATAGTATACATGCAGAGAATATGCATGCAGAGAATGCATACATAGAGAATACACACATAGAGAATGCACATATAGAGAATA
>JAAZME010000196.1 GCA_012798975.1 Gallicola sp. | reverse complement strand
GGCGGAAAATGGCGAGATATTATTTGGAACAGTAGATAGCTGGCTGTTATGGAAATTAACGAAAGGAAAAGTACATGGGACAGACGTATCCAACGCTTCTCGAACGATGCTTTTTAATATCAATAAGCTAGAGTGGGATAAAGAACTTTTAGACTTTTTCTCAATACCAAAAGAAATTCTTCCTATAGTTGGCGACAGCAGCCAGATCTACGGATATACAGACAGCGAATATCTAGGGGGAGAGATTCCCATCGCCTCCCTTATCGGGGATCAGCAGTCTGCATTATTCGGTCAGAGCTGTTTTGAAGAAGGAGAAGCGAAAAATACATATGGAACAGGGGCCTTTCTTCTTATGAATACTGGAAAAAAACCGGTATACAGCGAGAACGGTCTTTTAACGACCGTTGCCTGGAAAGACAAGGAAGGTATCTGCTATGCCATAGAAGGGTCTATATTTGTGGCTGGATCTGCTATACAGTGGCTGAGAGATGATCTTCGTATAGTAGACGAAGCCGAAGATACGGCTTATATGGCTTCTAAAGTAGAAGACACCAAGGACTGTTATTTTGTGCCTGCGTTTACTGGGCTGGGTGCTCCCTACTGGAATCAGTATGCCCGAGGGACTATTGTGGGAATCACAAGAGGAGTAAGCAAATATCATATTGTAAGGGCGGCTTTGGAATCCATAGCCTTTTTGTCAAAGGATGTGTTAGAAGCGATGGAGAAAGAAGGTTCGATAAAGCTTAAATCTTTAAAAGTAGACGGGGGAGCCAGCAACAATGATTTTCTAATGCAGTTTCAATCGGACATTATGAATGTCTCTGTAGAGCGTCCGGTTCTTTTTGAAAGTACCGCTTTAGGCGCTGCCTATCTAGCAGGTCTTGCTGCAGGTTTTTGGAAAGATAAAGACGAGATCCGAAAATATAGAAAAGTATCGAGAGAATTTCACTCCGAAATGAGTATCGAGGAAAGGGAAAAGAAATATAAAAGGTGGAAGAAAGCTGTTGAGTATGCGAAAAACTGGGCAAAGGATTCCTAGGAGCGGGAAAATGGAAAAGAAAATCGACAAATATAGAGATCAGATCATGTACCTATGGATATTTAATTTAACACTGATTGCAGGCTGCATCAACGCTGTAGGTCTGATGCAGTTTAGCCTTCCCATCACTTATGTTTCGGGTAAGATTGCCCAAATGGCTGTCAATTCTACCCTGGGAAAATGGGATATCTTTATTGTGTACTTTATACTGATAGCCTGCTTTTTTCTAGGTTCATTATTTTCAGGGATTGTTTTTTCGAAACAGAAGTTTCAGCTGCGGCTGCGGTATGGACTGCTTTTGATCGGTTATGCAATGATTATTACTGCTGCTTCTTTTGTCTTTCGGGAGAGGAATATCATGGCCTATATTTTGGCTTTTATTGTAGGCAGCCAGAATGGTTTTTTCCTTTATTGGAAAGGGGCGATTGTCCGAACAGCTCATATGACCGGATATTTAAGCGATGCAGGGGTAATATACGGCAGAGCTCTTCGAGGAAACAAGCTGAATCTTTGGCAGGCTTTTTTTTACACCATAAATATAATGATGTTTTTTATAGGAGGATTATTGGGTGCGTATATTATAATCCATCATATAGAGTGGATTTACAAAGTCATCAGCCTGCTGTATATAGCAGCAGCTTTGGTTTTCTTTTATCTTCGAAGCCTTCACAAAAATGAAAGCAGACATTTTTATAAATAAAACTCGTATCATTTATTTATAGTTTATCTCCTCAATTCCTACATATGATTTTGAGAAACTATATAAATAAATAATATTTTTAATAACGAGGGAATCCTCCCTTTAAAACAAGGAGAAATTATGCAGTCAATAAAAATCAAAAAGCCTGAAATTGAAGAAGACCAACGGGCGTTTTATGGAGATACCCTATCCATAATAGAAGAAGAACTACATAAAATGAGTGCTGAAATAGAGCGTCTTGAAAAAATGGATGAAGATCTGGACCGCAAAAGAATCGAGCATTTCAAGTGGAGAATCAAAAAGCCGAAAAGTATCGAGTGCAAGCTTAAAAAATTGGGTTTCCATTACGATTTGGATACCTGTTTTATACATCTCTTCGACTACGCGGGGATCCGGGTTGTTTGTGCATTTTTAGAAGATATCTACAGTATACGGGATTACTTTGAAAATATGGAAGGAGTACGGATTCTTGAGGAGAAAGACTATGTCAAGTATCCAAAACCGAACGGCTATCGAAGTTTTCATATGATCCTGGAAATCGACAGAAAATTGAATGAAAATGTAGATAAAATGCATATGGAAATACAGATCCGCACCATTTCCCAAGACAGTTGGGCAAGCCTCGAGCATCAATTAAAATACAAGCGGGATATCGAACACAGCGAAATGATCGTAGAAGAATTAAAACGCTGTGCCGATGAAATGGCTTCTACAGATTTGACAATGCAGACAATCCGAGATTGGATAGATGGAAAAATCAAGGAGGAAATATGAGACTACTGCTGGCAGAAGACGAAAGAGAATTATCCAATGCACTAGTGGCTATTTTAGAACATTCCGATTATGAAGTAGATGCTGTTTACGATGGAGAGAAGGCCTTGGAATATGCTTTAGAACGGGATTATGACGGGATCCTTCTCGACATTATGATGCCGAAAAAAGACGGGATTGAAGTTTTGAAAGAAGCAAGACGTCAAGGCATCGAAACACCGATATTGATGCTAACTGCGAAAGCCGAGATTCAGGATAAGTTGGAAGGGTTGGAAAACGGAGCCGATGACTATCTGACGAAACCCTTCGCAATGGCGGAACTTTTAGCGAGAATAAAAATTATAACAAAAAGAAAAGGAGAGTATACATCGCCCCTTCTTCGGTTTGAAAATGTAGAACTGGACCGGTCGACCTATGAACTCTCAACAGAAACCTCCTCAATCCGCTTAGGCAATAAAGAATGCAAAATGATGGAGATCTTAATTACTGCAAAACGATGGGTAACGCCGGAGGAATTTATGGAGAAGATCTGGGGTTATGATACTGAAGTGGAAAAGAATATTGTATGGGTGTATATTTCCTATCTTAGAAAAAAACTGGACGCGATAAATGCCTCTGTCCAAGTAAAGGTAGAAAAGGATACAGGATATCGGCTGGAGAAGAAAGATGATTAGGAAGTTTCAGCGCAAATTTGTGCTGATTACGATGATAACCTTGTTTTTTATACTTTCTCTTATAATCCTAGCTGCAACTTCGCTGAATTACTATAATATGAATTCTAGAGCAGACGCTTTTCTAGAACTTTTATCAGAAAACCAAGGCAATATTTCGAAAGAAGATTTAAGATCTTTAAATGAACAGTCCTTTTATACAGAAAATATACCTTATGAAATGCGGTACTTCATTGTAGATTTTAAAGACGATACGGTGATAGACCGTTCCCATATGGAATCTATTTCGGAAGAAGAAGGAAAAATCTTAAGCGGGTTTATGCTGAAAAACGAAGGCAATAAAGGAACCATTCAAAATATGCGCTATCTTATAGACCGAGACCATTCGCAGCTTTATGTGCTGAATATTTATGAAGGGCAGAAAGCCTTTGAAAACTTTTTTGTCAATACAGTTTTTATCTCCGTAATGAGTTTGTTTGCTGTATTTATTATCGTAAGCGTTTTTTCAAAAAAAGCCATAAAACCTATGACAGAGGGCTTGTTAAAACAGCGGAGATTTATTACCGATGCAGGACATGAAATAAAGACGCCATTATCCATAATCGCTGCAAACTGCGAAGTCTTAGAGCTGCAATACGGGCGCAATGAGTGGATAGAAAGTACACAAAATCAAGTAAGAAGGATGAATCTCTTGATAAAGAACCTCCTTACCTTGGCAAAAATGGATGAAGAAAATATAGATATTCATTTTGTTACATTGAATCTTTCAGAAATAGCTGAAGAGATTATCCAGCCTTTTACAGTATTGGCAGACCAGAAAGGGATTGAAGTTCAAAAACGCATAGAAAAAAATCTTTATATCAGCGCTGATCCGAATCGGATTTCCCATTTGATCTCTATTTTAATGGATAATAGTATAAAATATACACCCGTGGATGGAGTGATTGAGATTTATTTGGAAAGAAAAGGGAAAAATATTATCTTTGATTTTATAAATACAGTTGAAAAAATGCCGGAGGGAAATCTGGAAAGATTATTCGACCGCTTCCATCGGGAAGATGACTCCAGAACGAGTGAAGGAGGAGGCTACGGGATAGGACTTTCTCTTGCACGAGCTGTAGTAAAAAGCCATGGAGGAAGAATCAGAGCCTCAAAAGCTGAAAAAGATAAAATCCGCTTTCGTGTTGAATTTTCATCGGCGGTTTAAGAGGATAAAGAATCACAAAGAAGAATTATTATTCAAGCTCTTCACATAATGTGCTATAATTATAACAGGAAGGAGGGACAGCTGTTGAAATTTAAAGAAATTGAACAGATTTCCCATAGAATTGTAAAAAATATTGATGGAATAGAATCCTTAGCAGTCTACGAAGTGTCTGGAAAAAGCTTAAGATTATTAAAGGATATGATTGAGTTTTGGGATACGGTTTTTGGACATAGCGCATTGGACGAGTTTGGATTTGTACCTCTTCTTCGTCATGGAAATGTATATTTGCTGACAAATGAAAATAAGAATACTGTATTAGGAATGGCATCCTTTATGAGAGACTGGTCTGATCCGAAAATGGCTTATCTTTTTGATTATGCTATTGCAGAAGAACTACAGGGAATGAGCCTAGGTTATGAGTTTCTTACGATCCTGATACGAGATTTAGCAGATTTAGGATTCGAAACACTTCAATTGACAGTAGATGTAAACAACAAACCTGCTTTGCGTCTATATAGCGATAAGATTGGATTTAACCCGGTTAGAATGTCCATGAACGAATACGGAGAAAATGAAGACCGTTATATAATGGAACTAAACATCGAAGAATATTTAAAAGAAAACGAATAAAAATTGCTCTAATGTAGAGTGAAAGATCCTTTCATTACTACTTTAGAGCAATTTTTTGTGCAGCTGTTTCTTTTTAAGCAGAGGATAGGAAATAGGGGAGGAGAACTTTATCGCTTGCGGCTCTAAAGTCTTCCAAAATATAGGAACATATAGTGTAAATATTTTGTATTTCGAATTTGGATAGACGAACACTAGTCGACGAAATGGAGAAAATATTATAGAAAAATGGCTATTACGGTTTGATCCTTGTTCTTTTATTACAAAAGAAACACGTTCTTTGTTTCTTCTATAACTT
>JAAZME010000041.1 GCA_012798975.1 Gallicola sp. | reverse complement strand
TCTTTAGGTTATGGTTATGGTCCTGGAATCGGCGAAGGCTACGATCGTACTGTCCTAATCATTTCAAGAGCCTCTGGTGCTCCAGTCATTGCCAACGCGATTAAATACGCTTATGAGCTTGTTTTAGGAGATATCAAAGACAAAGTTCAAACAGAATATAAAGAAGTAAATTCTCATTGCTTCGATGCTGTTATCGACTCTTTAAACGCTAAAAAACCAGCAGCCGAAGAAGCATCTGAAGTAGAAGCACCTCCTAAAGAGGTAGTAACAGGCTCTATCTCAGGAATTGATATCCTTGATTTAGACGACGCTGTACAGGCGCTATGGAAAAACGGCGTTTACGCTGAAAGCGGCATGGGCTGTACCGGACCTATCGTAATGGTCAGCGAAGCCAATGTACTAAATGCAACAGAAATTCTTGAAAAAGAAGATTTCTTATAAAAATACCCTCTAAAAAAGGCCATATATTAAAAATATAGGCCTTTTTTTATTGCAGCCCATACTAAACTATACCTATAAATTCCTTCCCTTCCTCTTTCATTTGAGTTCTCCACTTTTTTTAAGCAGTTTTCTAGTATTCTCTTATCCCAAAGAAACAAGCCTCATGTTTCTTCCTCAACTCCCCTCTCCCCTCTATCACACTCTGAAGCCCTAGCCCAAATCAGGTATTTTGATTTGGGTGCAGGTCTCATGCCACTCGTTTCCTAATCACGATATTTTCCCGTGATTAGCTAGAAACGATCGGCCACACCGTTTTTTACCTTCTTTTACTTCCCCCTCATTCCTATTTACATCCATTTCTAGCTGATATGCATTTATATACATCTCGCATGTCTTATCCTATTATTGATATACTCAAAGCAGATCAGAACAGCTCTAAAATAAAAAGGGGGATCTATTGTATGAACATTAAAGAAAGTGTATCACAAATCGAATCTTATCTTGATTTAGATCGTAAACCAGTCGGAGTGAAATTCTTCTTCGATAAAGAGTCCTTCGACAACTTCGAAGTAGATCAAAGAGATCGTAAAGTAACATACTGCAACTCCGTACAGCTTGCCAGCAAAGGCCAGTCTATGAAACTGACAAAAGAAAACCAAGGCTGTCCAAACGGCGCCTTCGCTCTTAATTTCACAGACGTTCCCGATCCGATTGCCAGCGGAAAAGGAAGATTTAAAAAAGGTATTTATAAAGACGTGGAAACGTCTAAAAAAATAAACGACGACATGATGTTTATGAAAGAGAGACCTTACGGTATCGCTGTAATGCCTCTTGAAAACTATGATACAGAACCGGATGTTGTCATCGTAGTAGGAAGTTCTTACAATGTAATGCGTATCATCCAAGGACACGGTTATCACAACGGATATACTACAAACTTAAGAACAGTAGGTCTTCAGGCAGTATGCCAAGATCTAACAACTTATCCTTATAACAGCGAAGATATCAACATCTCATTATTATGTCCAGGAACAAGACTGGTAGCCGACTGGGTGCCAAACGAAATCGGTATAGGCATTCCATTTAAAAAATGGTACGAGATTGTTGATGGAATAAAAGAAACGATTAATCCATTCGAAAGAAACAAAAACAAAGAAGCTATCAAAGAAAGACTGGAAGAACGAGGACTTTCTTCCGACGAATTAAAATTCAACGAAAACTACGATGACGGTTCTTATACAGGCGGAAAAATCGACGTAGAATAAGTTGTACATTGTAGGGAGTAGGGAATAGGTTATAGGTTATAGGTTTTAGGGTAGAGGGAAAGTATATTTTTTCGCTAAAGCTCAAAAAGTTTTATAGAAAACAAAAAAAGAATCCTGTTAAAAAAACAGGATTCTTTTTTATCTAAAATTTTATACCGGACTAGGCGTTCGTTTTGTTCGTTTCTCTAAATATTTATCACTATAACTATTTCCTACCAAAACCTCGCTATAGTAATCGATATCTAAAGAAGAGAAAAACCCGCCTTTCTTTCCTCTATCCTTTCCCTAGGCCGCAAAGCGGTCCTGCCTAAAGCCTAGGTCCCGCAAGGGATCCTGCCTGGGTTGCGATAGCAATCCCGCCTATCTTTCCCCTACTTCGTACCAAACAGACGATCTCCTGCATCTCCTAATCCAGGAACAATATAAGCGTGATCGTTTAGCCCTTCGTCTAATGCAGCTACATAAATATCCACATCCGGATGCTCTCTTTGAAGCACTTCCACTCCCTCAGGACTCGCTATAATACAAAGGAATTTAATATTTGTAACGCCTCTATCCTTTAAGAACTGAATTGCAGCAGATGCTGAACCTCCTGTTGCAAGCATCGGATCTAATACAAAGATCATACGCTCAGAAGCATCTTTCGGCAACTTACAGTAATACTCAACTGGCTGTAATGTTTCCGGATCGCGATATAAGCCTACATGGCCTACTTTCGCTGCTGGTATAACATTTAAAATTCCATCCACCATGCCAAGACCCGCTCGAAGAACCGGCACAATTCCAAGTTTCTTTCCACTGATTTGATAGCCTACTGTCTTTCCAAGAGGTGTTTCTACTTCGATTTCTACACAAGGAAGATCCCTTGTCGCTTCATAGGCCATTAAAGTAGCTACTTCCTCTATTAATTGGCGAAACTCTTTGTTCCCTGTGTTTTTATCCCTGATTAAAGTCAGCTTGTGCTTTATTAGCGGATGATCAAATATCGTTACAGTACTCATGTTATTCCTCCGTATGTTAGTTTATAAAATAAATTGCTATTATTATTTTAACCCTCTTTTCCTCAAGGATCAATAAATTCCCGAAAAAAGCTGGATCCTATAGTAAACCCATAGTTGTTAACAGATACATAGACAAAAATATCGTAAGAGAATTTAAAAGGGTCGTGTAGACGATGATTTTTCCGCAGAGCTCGCATTTTGAAGTATATATTACACTCATAGCATGAGTCGTTACTGCAGCGGGTGCTGCAAATATAATCATCATTACAAAAAGCTCCGGGCCTCTTACCCCTATAGAAACGAAAAGACTCAGCATCACAACGGGAATAATAACCGCCTTGGACACAACCGTTGTCCAAAGAGCCCTTCGTTCGCCTTCTTGCGAATCGAAATTCATCGTCCCGCCTATGCAGATCAAACCCAAAGGCGATGCAATCCCTGCCAGATCATTGCCGGCAGTCCATAAAGGCTTATAAAGATCTGCTCCGCTTATATTTACGAAAATCCCGGCAAGAGCTGCTATAAAAACCGCATTCTTTAAAACTGCCTTTACAATTCGAAAAATATCAAACCCTCTCTCCCCGCCTAAAAGCACCTCATAGATCAGCACCGAGAAGCCATTTGAAAAGGCAGATATTATCCCGATATAAATACTAATAAGGGCTAAAGCTTCCGCATTAAAATAATTTCCTGCAAGAGATAAACCAAAAAGCACAATATTCGATCGGGATAAGGTCTGAATCATAATCGCCCGTTCTTCTAAAGGAAAACCCATTTTACGATAGATAAGATAAGAAACAATGACGATCCCTATAAGAGCTGAAATACTGTATAAGACCAAAGACAGATCTACCCGCTCTATTCCCTCGGCATTATAAATATTCATA
>JAAZME010000161.1 GCA_012798975.1 Gallicola sp. | reverse complement strand
TGTTGCGTAAAGTAGGAAATAGGTTATAGGGAGTAGATTATAGGGAAAGTAGAAACAGGGTGCGTGTTTCTTCTGATTTATTTGGTAATACATAAGAAAAGAGATGTTCTTCACTTTTCTACCTCTAGTTCTTTTGTAAAAGCAGTTGTTTTTCCTTTTAGTCTGTCTTATACTGAAAATAATAATCATTTATTTCGAGGAGGGAAGTATGAGTACAGTTATTAAGAATATTTCTACAGTGGTTACCTGCGATGACAAGGATCAAGTGTTTGACAATATAGATATTAAAATTGAAGAAGGGATTATCACGGAAATAGGCGAATGTTTAGAAGGGGATGAAGTGATTGATGGAAAAAATAAAATACTCTATCCCGGCCTTGTGAATACCCATCATCATTTTTATCAGATGTTTACTAGAAATCTTCCGCAAGTTCAAAACATGGAGCTTTTTCCATGGCTTAAAACTTTGTATGAGATTTGGAAAAATTTGGAGAGGGATACGATTTACAATAGCTCCCTTGCGGCGATGGGAGAGTTGATGAAACATGGCTGTACGACTGCTTTCGATCATCATTATGTTTTTCCAAAAGATGGTGTTGGCTTTATCGAAGCTCAGTTTGAGGCGGCGAAGGACCTTGGAATGCGGTTTACTGCTTCTAGAGGAAGTATGGACTTAAGTGTAAAAGACGGTGGACTTCCTCCGGATACTGTCGTTCAGTCTGTAGACGAAATTTTAAAAGATTCCCAAAGACTGATTGAGAAATATCATAATAAAAACGATATGCAGGGAATTGTTCTAGCGCCTTGTTCGCCTTTTAGTGTAACAGGAGATCTTATGAGGGAGTCTGCCCTTCTTGCAAGAGAGTATGGGGCAAGACTTCATACCCATTTAGCTGAAACAAAGGACGAAGAAACATTCACCTTAGAAAAGTTCGGCATGAGGCCTTTAGAATATATGGATTCATTAGGCTGGTTGGGAAGCGATGTCTGGTATGCCCACGGGATTCATTTTAATGAGGAAGAATTGAAAGTTCTCGCACAGACGAAGACAGGAGTCTGCCATTGTCCGATATCGAATATGAAGCTCTCTTCTGGAGTAGCGAGAATTTCTGAGATGCTGGAGCTGGGTGTTCCAGTAGCGTTGGGGGTCGATGGAAGTGCCAGCAACGACGGCTCAAATCTCTTGGAAGAAATTAGAGCTTCTTTCCTTCTTCATAGGCTTCATTCCAGTGAAAAAGCACCCACAGGTTACGATATTTTAAAAATCGCCACAAGAGGCGGAGCGAAAGTTTTAGGCCGAGAGGATATCGGAAGTATTGAAGTCGGTAAAAAAGCAGATCTCTTTATGATTCAAAAAAGCCAGCTGGGTCTTGCAGGAGCCCTTGAGGATCCAAAATCCTTCTTGGGGACAGTGGGATATACAGGAGAGGTGGATATTTCTATGATTAACGGCGAAGTAGTAGTAGAAAAGGGAAGGCTTGTAAAAATCGACGAAGAGAAAATTACGGAGAAGGTTTTTATATCTGCAGAAAAACTATTAACCGCACTTTAGTATTAACTTTATAAAGAACTGTTTTAATTAAGGATAATAAGAGGCGGAAAGGATGGACAACATCATAAAGAGTATTATTCTATATGCAAGGTATTATGGTACAAGCAAAGCCTATGCTGAAAAATTAGGACAGATGACGGATATAAAGG
>JAAZME010000203.1 GCA_012798975.1 Gallicola sp. | reverse complement strand
TTGATGTTTTTCTCAGAAAGAAAGTCGATCATTTTTAGAAATATATTCGCTGTAGCTTTTGCATCGTCTGACGCTCTATGGTGATTTTCAAGTTTTACTTCTAAGTGTTTTGTTAATGTGTTTAGTTTGTGATTTCTTAATTCCGGATATAGAGCTCTTGCCAAAGCTAAAGTATCGATAAAAGATCTGCTCCAAGAGATAGAAAGTCTTCTGCAGTTTTCGAAAATAAAAGCTGTATCAAAATCAGCATTATGAGCTACAAGAATGGAATCTCCTACAAAGTCTAGAAACTCTGGCAGTACTTTGTCGATTACAGGCTCGTTTTCAACCATCGCATTTGTAATCCCTGTCAGTTCAACAATTTTCGGTGGAATATTTTTTTCAGGATTGACAAGCTGATTATAGACCTCTGTAATTTTTCCGTCGATTATTTTAACAGCACCGATTTCTGTAATCCGATCGTTTCTGCTGGAAAGTCCTGTTGTCTCAATATCGAAAACTACAAATGTATTAAAAGAATTTTCCTCTTCTTTTTTTGTAAAGATTCGTATATAATCTTCTAAAAGTTTCATTTCCATTCCGTAAAGGGCCCGAATATTTTTACCATTAACGGCATCAGCTATATCTGGAAAAGCCTGTACAACTCCTTGGTCCGTAATTCCTACAGCTTCATGACCCCAATTTTCTAATTCTTTTATCAAAGCTTTTGGAGAAATAAAACCATTTGAAGCACTAAACTGAGTGTCAGCATGAAGTTCTATACGTTTATCAGGCGATAAATCTCTGCGGTCTGCTATGCTTGCAGATTCTATGGATCGAACCATGATACAATTATAGTTGCTGAAACTATCGTATTGCATATTACCCATTACTTTTAAGGAATTGCCTTCTGTAAATAATTCTTTTATTTCTTCATATTTTTCTGGTTTCAAAAATAATTTGCAGATTGTAGCTCCTGATTGGTCATTGATGTCGAAAATAACGATAATTTTTTTGGATTTTGTCTCTCTGCTTTCCACATTATAAATTTTTCCTTTAATAACAGCTTCATAAGAATCCGAAGTTAAACTTTGGATATCTTGCGGCTCCCCTTTGATTTTTCTGCCATAGGAAAGTGATGATTCCTTTTTTTTAGGTTTTTTTATACTTCGATTGACTGCCGCTGCAACAGTTCGAACCGTATTTAGTTCTTCTTTCTCGTTTTTTTCCAAAAAGTCATCGTTGCTTAGTTTTTGTTCATATAAAAGGTTCAATTTAAATTCTACGCCGCATTCCTTTAAAAGATCTTCTTTTAATCTTGAATGCAATCCTTTGTTTTCAAAAGTTTCCTTTGCCATTTGATAAGGAAAATGAATCGTAATTGAATTCTTGTCGATCATGATATTTTGGATATCTATACAGGCAACACAGGATTCATTATATTGGTTTAGCAAGTTTTGAATAAATTCATTTGTACATTGTTTAACTGTTGATTTTTTACTATATAAAACAATTGCAATTTCAGGGATCAATGCACTTAATTCTGTCTTAATTTGTTCCTCTATAGCAGAAATATCATTTTTGAAATAGAGTTCTAATCGTTTTGATCTTTTATTAAATAGGATACGTTCAAACTCATATTCTTCCTCAAGAAGTATATCCTTATTTGATTTTGAAAGTATATCATTTAAATTATTCAACAAATCACCTACAATTGTTCAATCTCTTCAATTAAAGCAGACAATAATTCTTCTTCCGGAACTTTTCTAAGAACAACACCTTTCTTAAAAAGGATACCCGTTCCCTTTCCTGCTGCTATTCCGATGTCTGCTTCTTTTGCTTCTCCAGGTCCATTTACAGGACAGCCCATAATCGCTACTTTAATATTCTTGTCCATCTTATCTAGAATTTCATCTGCCTGCTCTACTAGACGTATTAAATCAATCTTCGTTCGCGCACATGTCGGGCAAGAAATAATATCGATGCCTTCCTGCCTTAGATCTAATGCTTTTAAAATCTCTTTTCCTACCTTGATTTCTTCTTCTGGATTGCTGGTTAATGAAACTCTTAAAGTATCGCCTATGCCTTGGCTTAGCAAACTGCCGATTCCAACAGCTGATTTGATGGTTCCTTTAAATGGCGGACCTGCTTCTGTTATACCAAGATGAAGCGGATAATCGGATAGCTCTGAAAATCTTTTATAAGCCCCTATACTCATGTTTACATCAGAAGACTTTAAAGATATTTTGATATTATAAAAATTCAAAGACTCTAAATACTCGATTTCTTCTAAGGCGCTGTAGCAAATTGAATCAACATTTACCCCTCCGTATTTATCCAGCATATTCTGATGAATAGATCCGCTGTTGACTCCAACTCTCATAGGAACTCCATAATGATTGCAGCAGTTTACAAGTTCTTTAACCTTTTCTTTCGAACCGATATTTCCCGGATTAATACGCAGACAGTCTGCCCCGTTTTCCACCGCTGCTATAGCAAGTTTATAATGAAATTGTATATCTGCTATGAAAGGTATATTTGTTTTTTCTTTGATTTCCCTTATAGCTTTTGCATCCTCTATATCGTTAATAGCACTTCTGGATAGATCGCAGCCTAAACTTTCAAATTTTAGTATTTGGCTGACGGTATCATCAATATTTTTTGTATCTGTATTCGTCATAGATTGAATAGTAATAGGTGATCCTCCTCCAATAGAAACATCACCTACCATAATTTTTTTCGTTTTTCTTCTTTCCATTATGTCCCCTTAAAATATTCTTCGTACGTCGTTAATACTTACGAACAAAATTAATCCCAACAATAATAATAAACCTATCCCATTGATTAGCGCTTCTTTATTTTTTGGCAGTTTTTTTCCTGTAACCATTTCTATAAGAATCAGCACTGCTCTTCCTCCATCTAACGCTGGAAAAGGCAGTAGATTTAATACCCCTAAATTTACATTTATATAAGAAACAAAAAACAATAGAGAGATTAATCCCGTATTTGCTTGTCTGCCGATTTCAGATACTACACCTACAGGTCCCGCAAGGTTAGAAACACCTAAACGTCCTGTAAACAACATCCCTAGAATCTGACCCATCATAACCATCATTGCTCCGAATTGAGAAAAACCGCCTGCAATTCCTCTTATAAGGGAAAAATTGCTTAAAGAAGCGTTCTGATCTCCCTGCATTTGTATGCCGATTTGATACAACTGGCTTCCTTCCGTGCCTTCTGCCGGTTCTGCAGCTGCAGTAATGGTATCTTCATTCCCGTTTCTTATGATTTTATAATTTAATTCTCTGCCGCCAGACTCTAAAATCATCGTTTGGATTTGACTTGTATTTGTTATCTTTGTATTCTCAACTTCTGTTATAACATCTCCAAGCATAAACCCGCTTCGTGATGCGGGAGAGTTTTCAGCAACAGAAGCTATATTAACAGTTGTGATCGTGAAAGTTTGAATCAAGATACAAATCAATAAAGCAAACAAGAAATTCATTAATGCCCCGGCTATAATGATAACAAACCGCTTTGCTGCAGAAACATTATCGAAACTTCTTATATCATCTGATTCGTCGTCTTCTCCCTCCATTGCGCAGTAACCGCCGATAGGAAGGATACGTACTGCATATAAAGTTTCTTCTCCCTGTTTTTTAAACAGGGCCGGCCCCATGCCGATTGAAAACTCGTTGACTTTTACGCCGGATTTTTTTGCTGCTATAAAGTGTCCGAACTCATGGACAAAAATTACAATTGAAAATACTAATATTGCTGCTAAAATTGTTATCATCAAATTCTCCTATATGAATAAATATATAATGT
>JAAZME010000288.1 GCA_012798975.1 Gallicola sp. | reverse complement strand
TTGGATCTGGCAAAAACTGTAAGCTTAATCGTATTAAATATCGTGATAATCGAAATCAAAATCAATAAGATAACGACCGCGGCACCTGCATACTGCACATAAGTCGAAATAGTAACAATACGGTCTACCAAGTCTTGATAGTATCTTATCTCTGAAACTCCTTCCAAAGACTGGATGGTCCGGACAAAGGTATCTGTTTGTTCGATATCCCCCATTTCCACCACAAATGACTGGGGAAGAGCCTCCTGCATTCCTTCGACTAAATATCCGTCTTCTCCTAAGGTTTCTTGAAAATTCGCTAAAGCTTCTTCTTTTGATTTGTAGGTAACCGATAAAACTCCGGCTTGAGATTCTAAAAGATTTTTCATTTCTTCTATTTTAGGACCTGCCACCGAATCTTCCACAAATATTTCTATTTCATTTACTTTGTCTTTCACATCGACAACTGCTTGATTTAAATTCAAAACAGTAATTAATACGAATGCCAGTATTACCAGCGTTAAGAACATCGATAAAACAGAAGCAAACCCCATACTTCGATGCTGCCATAAGCCGGTAAAACCTTCCTTTACTCCTGCAAAAAATCTTCTAATACTTTTCATCAATAGGTTCCACCTTCTTCATCCCGAATCAGTTTGCCTTTAGAAAATTCCAACACCCTGTATTTTAAAGTGTCCACTATCTCTTTTGCATGTGTAATCATAATAATTGTCGTTCCTGCTTCGTTAATTTTCTGCAAAGCTCTAACTATCTCCCATGACGTTTCCGGATCTAGATTGCCTGTAGGCTCATCCGCTAAAAGAACTCTCGGTTTTGTCACCATCGCTCTTGCAATAGATAACCTCTGCTGTTCTCCTCCAGATAATTCTCTAGGATAGGATTTCTTCTTTTCTTCAAGATTGACAGTTTCCAATACTCTGTCGATCGTTCTCTTTTTTAATTTGTTTGAAACTCCCATGATCTGCATGACATAATTTATATTGTCATAAACCGTCTTGTCTTCTAACAACCTGAAGTCTTGAAAAACCATCCCGATATTTTGGCGTACAAGGGGAATTCTGCGGCTTCGGATAGTTGTAATATCTTCCCCGTTAAAAAATAAGCTCCCTGCGCTCGGTTCCTCTTCTTTGAGCAATAGTTTGGCTATTGTAGATTTTCCCGCTCCGCTTGGGCCGATAACAAATACAAACTCGCCTTTTTCTATTTTAAAGCTGACATCATTAATTGCTACAATATCATTTTTATATTGTTTCGAAATATGTTTAAATTCTATCATTTATACCTCCCAAAGAATGACTTAATAAGTATACCATATTTGGAGGATTTTTTTCAGAACATGAGCCATATTGAGCACTTCCTGCAGAATGATGTATAATAAAATTAGAGCTGTAAAGGAGGTAGAAAATGGATAAAAAATCCTATCGCAAGAAGGTAAAAGAAGAAAGAGACAGGCTTGATAAAAGTATAAAAGAGAAATATGACGAAAAATTAAAAAACGATCTTTTATCACTTCCAGAAATCCAAAAAGCTGAGACGGTCTTCGCTTATTTAAATTTTGGATCCGAAATAAGTACAATGCCCATTATCAAAGAACTGCTGCAACAGGGAAAAAGAGTCTTTATTCCTTGGATTAATCAAGAAAAAAAGATTATGGAGCTGACGGAGCTGAGAGACCCTCTAAAAGAACTTCAACCCGGATACTATGGCATTCTAGAAATGAAAGAAGAATTTCTCAATCTCTATCACGGAGAAATCGACGTCGTACTGACGCCTGGTCTTGTATTTGACGAAAATTATTACAGAATCGGTTATGGCGGAGGTTTTTATGATAAATATTTTTCCGGCATCAATTACGAACCTTTTAAAATAGCCATGGCCTACAGCTTTCAAGTTGTAGAGGAACTGCCTCGTGAAGAATTCGATCAGCAAATTGATGCAATTTTAACTGAAAAAGGATTGTCCAGAAGATAAAGCTGTGATAAAATCTGTAAGTAAAAAAATGAAGGGGGATTGTATATGCAAAGATATGTAGGAACAACTGCTATGGGTCTTCGTGCACCTATTGTCAAAAAAGGAGAAGATCTAGCAGAAATCGTCTGTGACGTTGTTAAGAATACGGTAGAATCAAATGAGATAAAACTGCGGGACAAAGATGTTATTGCTGTAACAGAATCTTTATTAGCCCGATCTCAGGGAAATTATGTTGATATTTCTGCCATCACCAAGGATTTAAACAATAAGTTCGATAAAAAAATCGGCATTGTTTATCCTATTACAAGCCGTAACCGTTTTTCAATGATACTAAAAGCCTGTGCCAATACGGAAAAAGAAATCAATATCTTTCTAAATTACCCGTCAGATGAAGTCGGCAACGCCTTATTCGACGAATCTATTCTTTATGGATCCGATGTAAATATCTACAGCGATACCTTAACAGAAGAAGAATACCGAAAAATTGCCGGCGACAAATCAGTCCACCCGTTTACCGGTGTTGATTATGTAGAATTATATAAATCTTATGCTGTAAATGACAATATCAAGATTTATCTATCCAATAATCCATCGGATATTGTTGAGCTTTGCGATGAAATTTTAGTAGCAAATATTCACGATAGAAACTATTTAACTTCCCTATTCAAAAACTTAGGGGCAAAAACTGTTTACAATCTTTCCCATATCATGACAGAATCCATCGATGGATCCGGATATAACCCGGATTATGGTCTATACGGTTCAAATCTTGCCTCAGACCATTCTATAAAGTTATTTCCAAGGGATGCTCAAGATTTTGTGGAAAAGGTTCAAAAAACATTAAAAGAAAGCTATTCTAAAGATATCGAAGTAATGGTTTACGGTGACGGAGCCTTTAAGGATCCAGTAGGAAAAATTTGGGAACTCGCAGATCCAGTTGTTTCCCCAGGTTTTACAAAAGGACTAGAAGGAACACCGAACGAAATCAAAATTAAATATATAGCCGATACGAAATTTGACGCATTAAAAGGTGAAGATGCAGTCAAAGCGATTCGAGAAGAAATCAGCCAAAAAGAATCCAATCTTATGGGAAATAATGCTTCTCTTGGTACAACTCCAAGACGAATCACAGATCTTTTAGGATCTTTATCCGATTTAGTCAGCGGTTCCGGGGATAAAGGAACACCTATCGTTTTAATCCAAGGATATTTTGACAATTTCGCTGATGAATAAAATAAAAAAATCTAAAACTCAATGAGTTTTAGATTTTTTTTATTTAAAGCTTATTTCCAAAATATGATTGGCTTCATCCTTATCATAAGCCGGAAGAATCGAAATATTTTCTTTCACCATTTCATTATAGACGGCAGGACCTCCGTACTCTTCCATAGGACACCTCCCCTTATATTCTAGAACTTGGGGATAATCATTTTCTAATACTGTATCCTCCAGTATCTCTATAGTATGTTTCCATAAATCTCCATCGTAAAAATATTGGAACCTTTTTTCTTTCAGCTCTCCCAGTTTTACTTGATCTGAGAACACAAACTCGTATTCTTCTATCCGGTAATCGACTTCGGATAAAACAAAATCCTTTGTCAGAAAATAATACTCCTCTAGATCTTTCCAGCCCATAGCGATCTGAAGAGCCGTATGCAGCTGCTTAAACGTATATTCTTTCGATATCTCCAGGATTCTTTCGACCGTTTCATCTACTTCTATCAATTGAACCTTTAGTTTTGTACCATCCACAGAATCCCTCCTATGTATATATATTGAAAATCAAACTGATTAATCTTATCTGCG
>JAAZME010000231.1 GCA_012798975.1 Gallicola sp. | reverse complement strand
TTTCAATATCACGCAAAGGATCGATACTTCCGTCGACATGGACGATATTCTCATCATCGAAACATCTTAAAACTTGGACAATAGCGTCGGATTCTCGGATGTTTTCCAAGAATTTGTTGCCTAAACCTTCGCCTTTGCTGGCACCTCTTACAAGACCTGCAATATCATAAAATTCTATTGTTGCCGGCACCTTCTTCTTAGAATGAAACATCTCTGCCAGTACATCTAACCGCTCATCCGGTACCTGAACAAGACCGATGTTTGGATCGATGGTACAGAATGGATAATTCGCAGATTCTGCTCCGGCTTTTGTTATTGCATTAAAAAGTGTACTTTTGCCTACATTTGGCAAACCCACTATACCTAATTTCATATTATTCACTCACTTTCTTCGTTCTACGCTATTTTTAATAATATCATAGAGATATATCAAAGTAAATAAAGACAGCCCTTCCACTAGAGGAAGGGCTTGACAGGTGCTGCTTTATTTATTCTACAGTGACAGATTTTGCCAGGTTTCTCGGTTTATCTACATCATTTCCTCTTAAGAGAGAAGAATAATAGGCGATAAGCTGAGTGGGAACAACAGATAAGAATGGTGCTAATAGATCAATGGTTTCCGGTATTACAATAATTTCATCGGCGAAATCATCCTGAGGAAGTCCTTTCATCGTAATCCCTATCACATAGGCGCCTCGAGTTCGTACTTCTTTGATATTTGAAATCATTTTATCATAGACTGCATGCTGAGTAGCTAAAGCAATCACAGGAGTGTCTTTCTCGATAAGGGCAATCGTTCCATGTTTTAATTCTCCAGCTGCAAAACTTTCCGCGTGTATATAAGATATTTCCTTAAGCTTTAAAGCTCCTTCCATTGAGGTATAGGCATCTAGTCCTCTTCCAAGATAAAAAGAGGAATGGGACTCGATTAAAGATTTGCAATAGTCTGGATATAAGTTTGCTGTTTCAAGTATTTCTTCGATTTTTCCGGGAAGCTCTTCGATATGTTGAAGGATATTTCTATATTCTTCCTCGCTGATATTTTCTGTGACAGATCCTATAGCAAGGCCTATCATATAAATGGAGATCAGCTGAGTCATATACGCTTTGGTAGAAGCTACTGCTATCTCCGGGCCGGCCCAAGTGTACAGAACTTGATCTGCTTCGCGAGCGATAGAAGATCCGATTACATTTGTGATTGCCAAGACTTTGGAACCGGCAGCCTTTGCTTTTCTTAGAGCTGCAAGGGTATCAGCCGTTTCTCCAGACTGACTGATGATAATAACAAAAGATTTTTCGTCAAGATATCTTTCCATATATCGGAATTCAGAAGCGATATCTGGAATTACAGGAATATGCAGGGCTTTCTCGAGGAGCGGTTTCCCTACAAGTCCTGCGTGATAGGCTGTACCGCAGGCTACGATATAGACTTTGTTAAGAGATTCCAAATATTCTTTCGTCAACTCTATATTTTCTAATTCGAATTTTCCGTTTTTTAATCTTCTATGATAGGTTTCATAAAGAGCCTTCGGCTGCTCGAAGATTTCTTTGAGCATAAAATGATCGAAACCATCTTTCTGGGCATCCTCTATCGTCCAGTCGATCTCAATAGTTTCTCTAACAATCGGATTCAAGTCCTTATCATAGATATGAACTGCATCCATCGTCAGTTCGATTAAATCGCCGTCTTCCGGATAGATAATATCTCTTGTATGTTCTATGATAGCGGAAGCATCAGAAGCTAAAAAGTATTCTTTATCGCCAGCTCCGATTAATAGAGGACTTTCTTTTTTTGTTGCAATGATTTTGTTTTCGTTTTTATGAATAATTCCAAGGGAGAAAGAACCTTCCAAAAGGGGAAGAATATCGCGAACTGTTTCCAGCAGATTCCCGTTATAGTGTTTGCTGATCAGCTTCGGGATCACTTCAGTATCCGTTTCCGAATAAAATGTTTCACCCTCTTCAATTAATTTTTCTTTTAAGGAAAGATAATTTTCGATAATACCGTTATGGACACAGTAGATGCTTTCCGATTCATCTCTATGAGGATGACTGTTTTCTTTTGTTGGTTCGCCATGAGTTGCCCATCGAGTATGCCCGATCCCGATATTGCCTAGGGGTATTTCCTTTTCAACTTCTTTTCTGAGATTTTCTAATCGTCCAGTTTCTTTCACGCAGCGGATTTCATGTTGGTTCATTATAGCTGCACCGGCTGAATCATAACCTCTGTA
>JAAZME010000028.1 GCA_012798975.1 Gallicola sp. | reverse complement strand
ATGATTGACTACAGGCTCATCAATGTTTTTGATTTGGGTTTCTATATTTTTCGACAGGGCAGCTTCTCCGCCCAGCAAGATAACTTCTTTGGGACGATGCTTTTTTATATACTCCGCTGCAGAGGCCGGGAGATTTCTTTTGTGAGAGAGAAGAATCGGCGCCTTGTACTGAGAAGCCAGAGAGGAGGCGGCTAAGGCATCCGGATAGTTTTCACCGGAAGCAATAAAAAGTATTTCCGAAGACGGGGCAGTTTCTGCCAAGGATACTGCAGTTTCGTATCGGTTGGAACCGGAGATGCGGGTTGGTGTTTTTCCGATAGAAATCAAGTCTTTTTCAACAGTGGAAGAGAGTGCAGCTTCTCCACCGATGAGAGCAGGGGCGGAGAAGGGTGCCAGATAGCTTTTCACTGGAAGGGGAAGTGTGCTTTGTCTTGATAATAGAATCCCCGCATTTTTCTGGGAAGCGAGAGCTCCTGCTGTCAAGGCATCCGGGAAGTTTTCCCCGCTTGCAATCATAAAATTTTGTCTTCTAGAGGCTTTGGCGACTGCAAAGGAGGTTTCGTAGCGGTTTTTGCCGGCGATTCGGATTACTTTTTCTTTGCCGAATACATCGATAAAATTCTGCTCCTGTTCTTTTGAAACGGCGGATTCCGCCCCTAGAATAAGGATCTCTTCCGGATTGATTTCTCGAATCCGCTGGATAACAGCAGCGGGATCGATTCCCTTTCGTAGGAGAAAGACTGGAGAATTCCCCTCGAAAGAAGAGCCGCTTAGGGCATCTGCGTAGTGATCGTCTCTGGCGATCACAACACGTTTTTCGTTTTTTATGAATTTAGAAACTTCTATGGCTGTATCTCGGCGGTTTCTGCCGGCGATTCTTGAAACTTTAGGCTGATAGGAAGAGGCGGCGGCTGTACTGTTTTCTGCAAGGATTCCAAAGCAGAGAAAGAACAGCAGCAGGTATATTTTTTTCTTCATGTTGTTCTCCTTTTAAGATGATTATCGATCGCAGCGATGGGATAAATGTTCTAGCTGTTTTCATTATATTTCAGAATAACAGAAAAGGCTGAAATTACAACGGCAGACCAAAGATATTATTTTCTATGGTTATTTTTTACAAACTTTACAATAAAATTTCTTTCTCCTATACTAGGGTTACAGGAGTAAAGGAGGAAGAAAAGGATGAAAAAGCTGTTTGCAATTGCGCTGTTATTAGGAATGCTATTAACTGCCTGCCAAAGCGGAAACGAAGAACAAGGATCTACAAAGGAAGAGGCGGCTTCTCAACAGCAGAAAACAGAGAAAAAAGAGATTACAAAAGAAGAGATCGATTTAAATACAAAGCCCAACGAAGCAGGGCAGATCATGATCTTGATGTATCATAATATTTCAACACCGGAAGCGGAATGGGTAAGAACGCCGGAGAACTTTAGAAAGGATCTTCAAGCTCTCTACGATCAGGGATATCTGCCTATTTCTTTAACAGATTATGTCAATGGAAATATTACAGCACCTGCAGGCAAATCGCCTTATGTGTTGACCTTCGATGACGGACGGGAGAACAATTTTAATTATCTGGAAGACGGTTCGATCAACCCGGATTCTGCAGTGGGCATTATTATGGAATTTGCAGAAAAATATGATGATTTTGAACCGAGAGCAACGTTTTTTGTCAACGGAACCGGACGTTTCGGTCCGAAAGAAGAAGTACAGAAAAAATTCGATTTTCTTGTAGAAAATGGCATGGAAGTGGGAAATCACACGATCAACCATCCGAATATGAAGACACTAGATGCTTCTGGAGTGCAGAAAGAAATCGGCGGACAAAAAGCTTATCTGGAAGAGTCGTTTTCCAAACCGTATAATATCAATACCTTAGCCCTTCCTTTCGGATCCAGACCGGATAAATCCCTTTATAATTATTTAGAAACAGGAAGCTATGAAGGAAAAGACTATAAAAATATTGCGATATTAAATGTAGGATGGGATCCCAATCCATCTCCTTATCATACAGACTTTGATCCTTTAGCCATCCACCGGGTTAGAGCCAGCGAGACCAATGTAGACGATGTTGGGATCTATGATTGGATTGAGATCTTAAAGAACCATCCGAAAAGACGTTTCGTTTCTGACGGAGCAGCAAATATCGTCACTGTTCCACAGGGCTTGGAAGAAAATGTTAAAGCGCCGGAAGGAAAAGAGCTGTTGGTTTATTAGTTTGGAGGGAAGTGATAGGCGGGATTGCTGCGCAACCCAGGCAGGATGCCTTTGGCACCTAAGCTTTAGGCGGCACACCTACGGTGGCCAGGGGAAGAGAGGGGAAAGGTAGGGAGCAGGTTATAGGAAATAGGGAAGGTGGAAAATGCAAAGCATTTTCTTCATATAAAAAGGCGTCGTTAGACGCTCCCCTAGGATTGGAAACTAAGACCTTTCTCATACTATAGAAGTATCGAAAATTCATAATTTAAATATTTGAAGTATTTTATAGATAAAAGTATTTGCTGGAGATGGTGAAGAAAGGCGGGATGTCTTTGGCACCTAGGCTTTAGGGAAGAAGACTTGGATGCTTATGTGAAAGCATGCAATCAGTTTTTTGAGAATATTCCTAGAGTGCAGCTAGAAAGAGGGCTTGAAAAGCGTATTATCAGCAAGGATCTTTTGAAGAAGCTGAAAGATCTTGATTTTTCTCATCTTTCTCAAGAAAAATAGACACAAAAAACGATCCATTCAGAGAGGTGTTTTGAAGGATCGTTTTTTGTTTGCTATATTTGAGATATGAGGTTATAGGTGTT
>JAAZME010000329.1 GCA_012798975.1 Gallicola sp. | reverse complement strand
TCGGATTCCAGGCACTACCACAGACAATGTATATAAAAGTATGGAGATTCATAATGTAGGTCCAGTTGTGTTTATAGATACTCCCGGTTATTACGATGAAAGTGAACTGGGAAAAGAGCGGCTTCTCAATACAAAAAAAGCCGTTGAAGAATCGGATATAGGAATTTTTGTCTTCTCCGACGATCGAAAAACAGACCGGGAAATTCTACAAGAATTAAAGAAAAAAGAAATTTCCCTAATCTATATGTGTCGACGAGAATATGAATCCGCTTTGGAGGAGGCGGAAAGGGATAGCTGTATATTTTTTGATCTGGAAGAAGACAGCTTTTTAAAGGAATTGTTTCAGGAATTAGAACAAGCTGTAAAAAGAGAAGAAGAATCTATTACAGGGAGTCTTGTGAAAGAGAAGGATCTGGTTCTTCTCGTAATGCCTCAGGATATCCAGGCTCCGAAAGGCCGGCTGATTCTGCCTCAAGTTCAGACGATACGGGAGTTGTTGGATAAAAAAGCTGTTGTGATATCAGCTTCAGTTGATAATTTCAACCAGTCTATAGAGTATATGGCAAAAAGGCCCAATTTGATTATTACAGATTCACAATGTTTTTCTTATGTGTATGAACAGAAACCGGAAGGAGTTCCTCTAACTTCTTTTTCCGTGCTTTTTTCGAAATATAAAGGAGATATTGATTATTTTGTGGAATCAACTCAAGTATTAAAGGATTTTCCAGAGAATGGGAAAATTTTAATTGCGGAAGCCTGCACCCATCCGCCCATGGAAGAAGATATTGGGAGAATAAAAATACCGAAACTTATTAAGAGTAAAATAAGAAAAAATATAGAGATTGACTTTGTACGCGGCGGTGATTTTTCGCCGGAAGGATATCAATTGGTTATTCATTGCGGCGCCTGTATGTTTAATAGACGTCATGTTGTAAATAGGGTAGAATACTGTAAAGAGAAGGGAATTCCTATGACGAATTATGGGATTGTCCTTGCTTATTTAAATGGAATTCTAGAAAATATAGTCTACTAAATCCTGTAAGAGATCACAGGACTACTCATTGAACAAAGCAGAAAGAAGGTGCAGCATGGCTAGACCAAAAACAAAAGTGGAATTATTATTAAAAGCAGATCATGATTACGCTAAACTCTGGGATTTTATAAGTTCAATGAACTACATAGAATTAAGTACAAAATTCGATTTTTCAAAAGATCCGAATAGAAAGCTGGGACATTGGAAAAGAGACAAAAATCTTAGAGATATTCTAGTTCAACTCTATGAATGGCATCAGCTTCTGATAAAATGGATCAATTCCAATATGGCAGGTATAGAAAAACCTTTCCTGCCGGAACCTTACAACTGGGAAACCTATGAGTGCATGAATAACGGCATATGGAATATACATCAAAGAACATCTTTTGAAGATTCAAAGAATATGTTTATTAAAAGCCATATAGAAGTAATGAACATCATTAGAAAGTTTACAAATGAAGAATTGTTTTCAAGGAATATATTCTCATGGACCGAGACTGCTGCTTTAGGAAACTGCTTTTATTGGGCAACTTCAAGCCATTATAACTGGGCGTTTAAGAAATTGAAAGCCCATAGAAAAAATTGTCAAAAGAAAGAAAATACAAGATAAAATAAGCCGGGAAGCGAGTTAGAGCCCGGTTTTTTGTTTTAGAAATTAAAAAACTCTAAAATCTTTGGCAGGATGGATAGGATAAAAAAATATGAAAGAAGAAGGCTGTTATTTTCGAAAAAAATTTCAGAGATCTAAAAAAGATTT
>JAAZME010000036.1 GCA_012798975.1 Gallicola sp. | reverse complement strand
TTGAGATTGTAACAGAACCGGATATGGAAAGTGCAGAAGAGGCTAGACAATTTCTAGATATCTTAAAAGAACGTATTAAGTATCTAGGTATTTCAGATGTGAAGATGGAAGAAGGATCTCTTCGATGCGACTGCAACTTAAATGTCGTCGATAAAGAAAAGGGATTTAAAACGAAGATATCTGAAATAAAAAACATGAACTCGTTCAGAGCTGTTGAAAAAGCAATCGAATACGAAACAAGACGCCATTTTAAGATGGCTGAAGAAGGCGAAATCGGACATAAAGAAACAAGAAGATGGGTAGAAGACCCAGGACACACAGAAGTGATGAGAAGAAAAGAAGAAGGGAATGATTATCGTTTTTCAGTAGAAGGAGATATTCCTTTTGTCTCCTTGGAACAATCCTTCATCGATAAAATCGAAAGCGAACTTCCAGAACTTCCTCATGAAAAAATGAACCGATTTATTACCGAATATAAGATCGATGAATATGATGCAGATATTTTAACGCGTTCTAAAGCAGCTGCTGATTATTTTGAGCAGACAGCAGAGCTCGTAAAAGATCCAAGACTTGCAAGCAACTGGATTCTTTCAGATGTTTCTAGAAGACTTAATGAAGAAGAGAAAAGTTTCGAAACGATCGAAATTTCTCCAAAACAATTAGCAGATCTATTATTCCTCGTAAAAGATGGAAAAATAAACAATAATACTGCAAAAAAAGTTTTAAGAGCTATGTTTGAAGAAGGTGTGGAACCAACGGATTATGTGAAAGAAAAAGGACTTATTCAAATTACAGACGATTCTGCATTAAATGAAATTGTAGAAAAAGTTCTTTCTGATAACCTTCAGTCCATAGAAGATATTAAAAATGGAAAAGACAGAGCTCTAGGTTTCCTTGTTGGACAATGTATGAAAGCTTCTAAAGGAAAAGGGAATCCGCAGAAATTCAACGAATTATTACGCGAAAATATAAACAAGATGTAGGATGTGTAAATATGGCGACTGGCAAATTAGAAAATGAAACTCTTCAGGATATATTACAATCTATTTCCTTCCATCGAAAAGAAGTTTTAGTAGGCGCCGGGGTGGGACTGGACACGACACAGATCGACTTTGGTGAGAAGATCTGTGTTCTATCCACAGATCCCATTACAGGTGCAAAGGAAAATATCGGTTCTTTAGCTGTAGACATCTCAGTAAACGACACCTCCACTTCAGGTGCGGAAAATATCGGGGTTTTATTGACAATACTGGCTCCTGAAGGAACAACACCCCAAGATATTAGAGAAATCATGGCAGATGCTTCTAAGAGAGCCGAAGAACTGGAAATTGAAATTATAGGGGGACATACAGAAATTACGGATGCAGTTAACCGATTTGTCTTGTCTTCTACCTCTATTGGTATACTCGATAAAAAAGATCAGATTCCAGCGGATAAAATCCAAGAGGGGGATTCTGTTTACGTATCAAAATATATTGGAATAGAGGGAACAGCAATCCTTGCCCATGACAAAGAGGAAGAACTCAAAAACGTCATGACTCAAGAGGAACTTGATTATGCAAAGGGCTTATTAAAATGGATCTCTGTGCAAGATGATGCAAAATATGCCAAGAATAAAGATTTGTCTTATATGCATGATGTAACAGAAGGCGGTCTCTTAGGTGCCGTATATGAAGCGTATCAGGGAATAAAAAAAGGCATTGAAATTGTCTGTGAAAATGTACCTGTGCTGGAGGTTACCAAAAAAATCTGCGATTATTTTAATATTAAACCATTTCGTCTTATTTCCAGCGGTTCTATGCTGATAATTTCTTCTGATGGATCTTTAGAAAAAAAGTTCGAAGGCTCAAATATTAAGTTAACAAAGATAGGGGTTGTCAAAGGGGACGAACCGATAATTATAACAGATGGAGTTTCAGAAAGAATCCTTCCTCCCTATGCAGATGAACTATACAAGGTGATATAAATGAAAAAAATTATTCTTGCGACCCATAATAAAGGGAAAGTTCGAGAAATGAAAGAGATTTTATCGAATCTGGATATTGATATCTTAACGAAAGACGATGCCGGAATCGATATTGATCCCGAAGAAAATGGTTCTACCCTTGAAGAAAATGCTTTGATAAAAGCGAAGGCTATCTATGCCATCAAGGAGATTCCTGTAATCGCAGACGATACAGGACTATTTGTAGAAGCTTTAAATGGAGCTCCTGGTGTCCGTTCCGCCAGATACGCGGGAATGGATGGAAATGATAGTGCTAATAGAGAAAAACTGTTAGATGAATTAAAGGATATCCATAACAGAAAAGCCTGCTTTGAAACGGTTGTCTGTTTTATCGATTCGAAAGGCCATGAAACTTTTGCAAAAGGGCGCTGTTATGGTACTATAAATAGAGAAGAAGCGGGAGATAACGGTTTTGGTTACGATTGCCTGTTTACTCCTCAGGGGGAAAGCAGAACCTTTGCCGAAATGAGCGATGAAGAGAAAAACAAACTAAGCCATCGAGCAAAAGCGTTGAATCAGCTTCGAATATTATTAGAGGAGTATAAAGGATGAAAGTAGCAGTCATCGCCGACACCCATGGCAAATATGATCATTTGATTGAACCTTTAAAGGAATTAGATCTTAGTTATATTATTCATTTGGGCGATTTTGTTGAAGACGGTAAGATATTAAGTGAATTAACAAATATTCCCCTTATAATTGTAAAAGGAAACAACGACTATTTAGCCTATACAGAACCGGAAGAGTTATACACAACCATAGAAGGGAAATCCTTTTTTATCTCTCATGGACATCGCCTTGGTGTTTATAGAGGGCTGAATATGCTTTTGATAAATGCAAAAGAACATGGTTCGGATGTAGTTTTGTTTGGACATACTCATATGTACCACGAAGAAATGATCGACAATATTTTAGTTCTTAATCCAGGCAGCGCATCTTATGCTCGAGGCGGAGATAAAGAAAGTATTGCCATATTGGATTTAGATACATTGGAAGTACAAAAGATAGAATTCTAGGAGGAAGTTTATGACAATTTTATATTCAGATGATCTAGCGGAAAAGCTGGACGAAAGTATCAAGGGAAGAGTTGAGAAATTATCAAAAGAAGGAAATACACCCTGCTTAGCCATTGTAAGAGTTGGAGAAAATCCTAATGATATTTCTTATGAAAAAGGTTTACTTAAGAAAAGCGATATCTACGGCATCGAAGTAAAACAAGTTTTACTAGATGCAGAAATCACTACAGAAGAATTAATTGCTGAAATTGAAAAATTAAATAGCGACGATCATGTAACAGGAGTTATTCTGTTTAGACCATTGCCAAAACATATCGATGATAAAGAAGTAGAAGAATCCTTAGACTATAGAAAAGATGTAGATGCAATGACTTCAAAATCTTTAGCAAAAGTTTTCCAAGGGGAAACGGACGGATTCCAGCCGGCAACACCTTATGCTTGTATGAAATTATTAGAAGCCTATGATATCGATTTAAAAGGCAAAAATGTTGCTATTATCGGCCGTTCCATGGTTCTTGGAAAGCCGCTTGCTATGATGATGCTTAATGAAAACGCAACAGTTACAATCTGCCACTCTAGAACAAAAGATCTTCCAGAAGTAACAAAAGCTGCTGATATCGTAGTTTCTGCAACAGGAAGAGCAAAATCTGTAACGAGAGACTATGTAAACCCAGATTCCATCGTTGTGGACGTTGGAGTAAGTGCGGATGCTGATGGAAAACTATCAGGAGATGCAGACTTTGAAGATTTAAAAGACTATGTAGCAGGAATTACTCCTAGAACTCACGGAATCGGAAAAATTACTTCTACTTTATTGATGGATCAAGTAGTCCAAGCAAAAGAAAAAAGTTTATAATCAATCAAAAACTGAGTCCTTTTGAAAGGACTCGGTTTTTTTGAATTAAAAACAGGAATCTGTTATAATCAGGGTTCGTTGCATATTATTAATAATATTTTTAAACTGGAGTAAAAAAATGTAAAAGGAAGTGATTCAATTGAATAAAAATTATTTAAGAAATGAGAGCGCGATTTATAGAAAGATGAATGATCTTTTAATAAAAAAGGATTATGAAGGGCTGCAAAATGCGATTTCTGTATATAATCCCGTAGACATAAGAGATTATATAGAAGAATTGGATTTAACGGAAGCGATACTCGTATTTAGACTCTTAAAAAAAGAAGATGCTGTTGAAGTATTTTCCAAAATGGAAAAAGATGTAAAGTATCGTTTTTTAAAGGGGATGACCGACAGCGAAATCAAATACATAATCGATGAATTGTATTTTGATGACCGTGTAGACTTAATGGAAGAAATGCCGGCGGGAATTGTGAAGAATATCCTTCGAAATACAAATGAAGAAGAACGCAACTTAATGAATAAATTTCTAAAGTATCCAAAAGATTCTGCCGGATCTTTAATGACCATAGAATATGTAGAGCTTAAGGAATTTATGACGACGGAAGAGGCCCTTGAGATCATCAAAGAGACAGGTGATGATAAAGTTACAGTCTATACCTGCTATGTGACGAATGAGACGAAAAAACTTCTAGGATTTGTCACCCTTAGAAGAATTATAACCGCGCGATCGAAAACAAAAATTTCCGAACTGATGGATGAAGATGTTATTTCTGTTCATACACTGGACGATCAAGAAATCGTAGCAAATGTTTTTAACAAATATGGTTTCGTAGTAATGCCTGTTGTAGACAGCGAAGGAAGAATGACAGGAGTTATTACTGTAGATGATATTTTAGAAGTTATGGAACAAGAAGCTACGGAAGACTTTCAAAGAATGGCGGCTATGATCCCACAAGAAGAAGAATATCTGGACACATCCCCGTTCAAACTTGCGAAAAGCAGAGTTGCTTGGCTTTTAATTCTTATGATAACGGCCACCTTTACAGGCCAGATCATGAACCATTATAATACTTTAATTCAGTCTATGATTGTCTTAAATATGTTTATTCCGATGATTATGGATGCAGGGGGGAATTCAGGTTCCCAAAGTTCCACCTTAATCATTCGGGGGCTTGCTACTGGGGAAATTCATACAAGAGACTTTTTTAAGGTCATTTTTAAAGAATTTAAAGTAAGTATACTCGTAGGTTTCATCATTGCCCTTGTGAATTTTACTAAAGTATTGTTATTTGACAGAGTCCCTATGGATATTGCCCTGCTTATTTCAGTGACGCTTATGTTTACTATTACTGCTGCTAAAGTAATAGGGGGGATACTTCCTATAGCCGCTAAAAAACTAAAAATGGATCCGGCGATTATGGCAGGACCATTGATTACAACAGTAGTAGATACATTAAGCTTAATTATCTATTTTGAACTTGCATCTCATTTTATAAGAATTTAAGAATAAATAAAACCGGCAATCAATCTGATCGCCGGTTTTATTTATACTTTGTTTATAAATTCATTCTATAATAAAGATGACAAAAGAGGTGAGAGAAATGCCAAATATATTCGTGATAGACGATGATCCTGGCATCTGCAGGATGATCGAGAGAGTTTTGATAAAAGAAGGGTATGGGGTAAAGATTCGAAATAACTGCAGCAACCTGCGCCCGGATGAATTTTCTAAGATCGATCTACTCCTTTTAGATGTAATGATGCCGGGAATCGACGGTTTTGAATTTTGTAGAAAAATACGAAAGGAAGTGGATATTCCCATTCTTTTTATCACCGCAAAGACAATGGAAGAAAATCTTTTGGAAGGATTTTCAAGCGGAGGAGACGACTATATTAAAAAGCCCTTTAGCATTGCAGAGCTTAGAGCAAGAGTCGAGGCTCATTTGAGAAGAGAAAAGCGGGAAAAACAACACAGTTTTCAAAGAGGAGAATATCGTTTTGATATACAGGCGAAAGAACTGTTTATAGAACAGGATGAAGAGAAAATAATCTTAACAAAAAGCGAATACGATATCTGCGAGTTCTTAGCTAAAAACTGGGGGCAGGTATTTTCTTTAGAAAGAATTTTAGAATCCATATTTGGATACGACAGCGAAAGTGATATTTCTTCTATTCGTGTCCATATAAAAAACATTAGAAAGAAATTAATAAAATTTGATAAAAAGCCTATTGAAACCGTCTGGGGGGTGGGTTATAAATGGAAAAAAGAGGAGTAAAATTTAATCACCTATTTATAAGATATTTTGTATTATTAGGAGTTTTGATAGCCTTATGGGTAGCTTTCTTATTCTGGTTTTATGGATTTTCGAAATACCAAGGATATGCCAGCAGAGATCAAGCGAGTATCAATAAAGTTTTAAATGTAGAACCAGCATTTTTAAATCAAAGTCCTTTTGATCCTAGAGTATTACCAGAAAAGACTAAATATATCCTTTACGATGAAAGCGGAATGCCTACCACGACGAATATGGAGGATAAAGACTATTGGTACTATATAGAATTACCTATCGATTATTTTAAAAATAGAGGGTTAGAAGAATTTAGATCAGTGAGTTATAGTGGAAACAATGGTCAGATTATTCACTTATATACTTTAGATCAGGGTTACTTGCTTCTTGAAGTTTATGCTCCTTATATGATGACTGTTCCATTCTTAGCTTACAAAGATCTTCCAGCAATTCCAATTTTTGCGGCTTCTGGTTTTGCTGTGATCGTAATATTAATATTAATTTTTTCTAAGATTTTTAATCGAAAATTAAAAAAAGAAGTTTCGCCAATTATCAAAACGGTAAAAAAAATCGAAAAACAAAATTTGGATTTTATCCTTCCGATCTCTTCTATTCAGGAGTTTAATTCTGTTCTCACGTCTATTGATATCATGAGAAATTCTTTAAAGAACTCTTTGACAGAGCAGTGGAAAAAGGAAGAAGAACAGAAATTCCAGACAGCATCTTTAGCCCATGATATTAAAACACCCCTAACGGTAATCAAAGGGAATACAGAGCTGCTTTTAGAAGCTGAAAATTCGAATATGGACCAGTTGATATTAAAAGATATTCAAGAAAATTCTAGAAAAGTTGAAAATTATTTAGGTTTATTAGTGGGCGGCGGTTCTCCTCCAAAAGAGACAGAACAAAGCATGGAAGAAATTCATACTTCTGTATTTGTAGGGGAGTTAATGGAGGGGATGCATTCACTGCTCAGATCTCGAGATATTAAGGTCAAAATAATCAATAATAATGTAGAGGATTTTTACGGGAATCGTGAACTGCTTATTAGAGCATTGTCAAACATTTTAACAAATACCGTAGAATTTACTCCACAAGGGGGAGAAGTCTCCTTTATACTAGAGAAAGAGGATCTTTATACAGAATTCATCGTAGAGGATCAAGGAGAAGGGTTTACAAAAGAATCCCTTGAAAAAGGAAAGCTTAAATTTTACACCCATGATAAAGAGAGAAGCGGCAAACACTACGGGATGGGTCTTTTTATAGCAGAGGAAATCGCTAAAAAACACCATGGAGAACTGATCCTAGAAAATCAGGAACATGGAGGAAGAGTAGTATTAAGAATAGAAAATAAATAAAAAACATATCGAAATAAAAAAGCTGCAGCCATTCATTGAACCGGCTGCAGTTTTTTGCTTTTCCAGATATCATTTTGATAATACATCAAGTTGCAAACAAATGCATAATGAAACATGGAAATCCTTTTGTTATAATCTAGCTAGAGAAAGAAAGATGAAACAACAAAGGAGTTCTATATGAAAGAGTATTTTTTACTAAATAGCGCGTATAAACATAAGGCAGGAAATATACCTGAAACAGATTTTTTCAAAGAGTTAAAAGTTCTAAAAAACGAAGAATTCGGACTGCAGTTTCTAATACGAAAAGACCATGAGTTTTATACAACGATTAACGATTATAAAGATATCTCTTGGAAAGGTTTAATCGACGAGTACCGTGTAGTAATAGAAGCAAGAGAAGAGAAAGGGAATAATTGCAATTCTTATTTTGAACTGCGGATCGCTGAGTATGCGGTGGAGGATCATGGGAATAATATAGCTGATATATTATCCGACAAAAGATCAAAGTTGTCGGAAACGAAAGACCAGCTTCTTTATATCTCTGGAAAGGTGCCGAAAGATTTTAAAGGGGAAAAGATTATTCTCGGCATAAAAGTTTATTATTCGAAGGAATATCTTCCAGAGGAAGTTGTATATGAAGAGGAGGTTGAGATTTCTATAGCTGATATTTCTATACCAGACATGAAAGACTCCTTATTTTATCTCGACCTGTGGCAGCATCCCTGTAACTGGGCAAGGGCCTATGATGTTCCTTATTTTAGCGAAGTGCATTTCGAAATTATCGATCATTATCTAGAAGGAATGGGAAAACTAGGACAAAAGGTTTGTGATCTTATCATTTCAGATTTTTCTTGGGCAGGCCAGAGATGTTATCAAGTAGAAGAGAATCATAATAATTTATTTGAACTTAATATTGTAAAAGTATGGAAAAATATTGAGGGTAAAATAAATTGCGACTTCACTGCGTTTGACCGCTTTATCTCCTTATGCGAAAAACACGGGATCTCTCAAGAGATCAACCTTTTCGGGATCCTTGGAAACTGGGATCGTGTTGATTTCGGGAATCCTTTAGAAGATTATGAAGACCCTATCCGTATCTCCTATTATGATGAAAAAAGTGAGTCTTATAAGTATTTTACTTTAAGAGATGAAGTGAAGGAATATCTAGCAATTGTCTTCCATCATCTAGAAGATCTAAAACTATGGGATAAAACTCTTATCATGAGTGATGAGCCTAACAATACAAAACTTTTTCAAGAAGCGATAAAGCTTTTTAAGGAAGCGGCTGGCGGGTTAAAGATTGTTCTAAAATGTGCCATCCATAATCAGGAATTTTTTGAAAACAATGATGAATATATCCACTCTATTTCTCTTAGCACCTGCGAGCTGGTTCATAATTTGAAAGACCTTGAAAGATTGAGAGCAGAAGTTATAGAAAAAAACGGAAAATTAACCTGGTATTCCTGTTGTTTTCCTAAAAATCTGAATATATTTTTAGAATCGCCTCTTATCGAATCCCGTATAAAGGGCTGGTTTACTTATTTTATGAATGTAGATGGTTTTTTAAGATGGTCTTTCGGTATGTGGCCGGGGGATGTTTTTAATGATGCAAGTTATAAAAAAGAGAAATGGACAGCGGGGGATATGTTCTTTGTCTATCCTGGGAAAAATGGATATCCTTTAGAATCCATCCGAATGAAAAATTTCCTTTATGGGCTTCAGGATTTTTATCTATTAAAAGAGGCAGAAAACAGTATCAACGCAGATAGAATCCGCTCAGGGCTTAAAGAAATCCTTGGAAAAAAAGAAGAGATGAATTATATAAATGCCTTAGAAGTAGAACTTCATTATTCACTGGAATATGAAAAATATATGAATTTTAGAAATTCTTTAATAGAAAAAATAGCGGAGAAATAAGATGAATGCATTAGAAAAAGTAGCTGAAGCTGTTTATAATATGGATGAAGATCGGATAGAGATCCTGATTCAAGAGGCGATAGACAGCGGAATTTCTACTGTAGATATTTACGAAAAGGGTTTAAGCGCCGGAATGGTTCAAGTTACTAAATTATATGAAGAAAATAAATACTATATACCAGAAGTGATCGTATGTGCGGATACTTTAAATAAAGGGGTTCAATTTTTAAAAGGTAAAGGCATACAAAAGGAAAGCCAAGGACCTAAAATTATTTTAGGAGTTGTAGAGGGGGATCTTCATGAGATCGGTAAAAATATTGTAAAAATCATGATGGAAGCTTCGGATTTTAGAGTGGTTGATATGGGTTTGAATGTAAAAGCCGAAGATATTGTAGAAAGAGCCATAGAAGAAAAAGCGGATATTATCGCTCTATCTACAATGATGACCACAACGATGGAGGTTATGAAAGAAACAGTAGATCTTATGAAGAATAAAAATATCAAAGATTCAGAAAAACCTAAGATCATCATAGGCGGAGGATGTATCAGTCAAAAATATGCTGATAAAATCGGTGCTGACGGCTATTCCAAAAATGCGATGGAAGCCGTTCAATTAGTCCGCAGTTTAATGGAGGAAAAGTAGATGCATTGGCGCAAGATGTCTTTACTGGAGTATATTAACAGTGAAAAAAGAGGATTCTTTTTGCCGGATATGGCAACAAACGGTTTAGAGCTTGTAGGATATACGGCTTACGAAGTTTACGAGGACCCTTTAAAACAGCTGGAACTGGCACAGAAAATGAATGAAGTCTTCGAATCGGATTTTATCTACTCTTTATGCGACGGGATTATATTTTGTGAAACGATAGGTTCTGAAATTCTAAAACCGGATTATGATTTCCCAAGTGTAATCAGCCATCCAATACAAAGAAATGAGGATTTACTGAAACTTGAAGTTCCTGATCCTTTTTCTTCAGGACGAATGCCCGTTAATTTAGAAAGTTTAAAGCTGATATCAGAGCATATCAATAAACCGCTCTATGTTTCTATTCAAGGTCCTTTCACCTTAGCGATCCAATTAGCGGGAGCCACTCATCTGCTTCGTTCTATTGTAAAGAATCCGGAATTTGTGGAAAGAATTTTAGACTTTACGACGGAAACGGTGCTTCGATATGCAAAAGCGGTTGAAAAAAGCGGCGCCCAATATATTTCTATTTCTGAGCCAGGCACTGTAACATTAAGTCCCGACAATTTTATAAAATATGTTATTCCAAGAGTTAATTCGATCTTTGACCGTCTTAAATGTTGGAAAGGGATGCATATCTGCGGAGATACTTCACATTTTCTAGATCTTATGCTTGAATGCAATCTCCATGCAGTGAGTCTCGATCAGATTATGGATTATGAAAAGGTAATAGAAAGAATACCTGATGATATTGTCTTAATCGGAAATTTAGATCCGATTCAGTTGATCGGAAGAGGTACTGCAGAGGAAATAGAAAAAGAGACAAAGGAACTGAATCATAAAATGAATCCTTACCGTAATTATTTATGTGCCTTTGGATGCAATTGTTTAAATGATACTCCTGTTGTGAATCTGCAGACGGCGATTAAAACTGCAAGGAGATCGATTAAGAAATAGGGAGATAGAAAAATGGATAAGTGCTTAAGTAAGATTTATTCTGAAGATTTTAAAAAAGATATCGTTCTCAACTTAGAAGAGCAAAGAGAGACCATAAGCAGATTTTTAGGTTATAAGAATCGTGAAATTCCAGTTATAATCGAAAAAAAGATACAGGAAGAAATAAACACCGTCTATTCTCTTATAGATATTGATTTTGATTATATCATTGAAGACAGGAGAGCTTTTCTTATATATACAGTGGGAGATAAGATTCAAGATAAAATCAATCAGTATACGAAGGAATCAGAAGCGATAAGAGGCTTGATACTGGATAAAATAGCAATTGTTATATTAGATGAAATCAACTCTCAACTTATAAAAGTCATAGAGAGACAAACGGGACTTTTTGCTGTAAAAGAAAACTATCCCGGATCCTCTTCCTATCCTTTAAGTAAACAAAAAGAGATTTATGAAAAGATGAAGAATATAAAGAGCATCGCTA
>JAAZME010000019.1 GCA_012798975.1 Gallicola sp. | reverse complement strand
CTGTAGGGGAACCTAGAGAATTGATGATAAAGTTGTTAAATCACACGACTCCATTCCTTCCGGAAAATAAACCCAGATATTTGATGGGGGTAGGAACTCCCGATTATCTATTTGAAATGGTTGAAGCCGGCATTGATATGGCGGATTGTGTTCTTCCAACAAGAATAGCGCGAAACGGAACAGCCATTACATCCAAAGGAAATCTAGTAATACGAAATGCTAAATTTGCAAAGGATTTTAGCCCCATAGATGAAGAATGCGACTGTCCTGTTTGTCAAAATTATACAAGAGCTTATGTGAGGCATTTGATCAATGTGGATGAAATCCTGGGTGCTCGTCTCTTGACAATTCACAACTTATACTTTTTAATTAATATGATGGAGAAAATTCGACTTTCTATAGAAGAAGATCGTTTTTTAGAATACAAAAATGAATTTTATGATAAGTTCGGTTATACTTATCATAAGTAAAGGAGGATGGCTATGGAACAATTAGGTTTGATCGGTGGATTTTTACCTTTAATCATCGTGTTGGTGCTTATGTACTTTATGATGATTCGACCTCAGCAAAAGCAGCAGAAAAAACTTGCGGAGATGAGATCTAGTCTTGTAATTGGAGACAGAATCGTTACGATTGGCGGAATCAAGGGCTCTGTTGTAAAGATTTCAGATGACTCTATTACAATTGAGTCAGGAAACGGCGCAAAGCTTGATATTGTTAAAACTGCAGTAGGCCAAGTTCTACAAAAAGATACAGCAGGAACAGACATTATACAAGAATAATAAACGACTTTAAGAAATATTTGTTTTCAGATATTTCTTTTTGTTTATATAAAAGGAGTTCAAATGGCAAAATGGTATGTTAAAAACTTAAAAGAAGACATAGCCGGTATATCAAAAGAGACAGGGATTCATCCAATACTTGTGCGGCTTATGCTTAATCGTAAAATACCTGAAGATAAGATGAATGATTTTTTGAAACCTACTTTAGAGAATTCTTCCCATGATCCTTTTTTAATGAAAGATATGGACAAAGCCTTAGATCTCTTGATAAAGCACATTGATGCAGGAAGTTCGATTCTGATTGTTGGGGACTATGATCAAGACGGTAATTCCGCAACGATGACATTACTAGACGGGCTGATGCTCTATACGGATAATATTTCTTATGCGATTCCCAACCGGCTTACAGACGGCTACGGGATTTCAATGTCAATTATTGAAAAAGCAAAAGAAGGCGGAGCAGGCTTGATTATTACCTGTGATAATGGAATTTCGGCCTTTGAAGAAATCGAAAAAATAAAAGAACTCGGGATGGATGTTATAATTACCGACCATCATCAAGTTCCGGAAGAAGGAGAACTGCAGGTCGTCCCGCAGGCGGATGCTGTATTAAATCCTCAGCAATGGGACTGCAATTATCCCTTCAAAGAATTATGCGGAGCTGGTGTTGCCTTTAAGTTTATCCAAGGTTTATATACAAAATTAGATGGAGATATGGATTATCTTTCAGATCTTTTAGAGTATGTATGTATGGGTACAGTCTGCGATATTGTCGATTTAGTCGACGAAAATAGATATATCGTAATTGAAGGACTTAAGAAAATCAATAGTACTGAAAATTACGGCATGAAATCACTTATTAAAGAAACGGGAATAAAAGGAGACGTTTCTGTTTATTCTTTGGGATTTATTATGGGTCCTTGTATCAATGCGGCAGGAAGACTTGATACGGCATCCAAAGGAATCGAATTGTTTTACGAAGAGAATATGGAAAAGGTCGAGGAAATTGCAAAGGAACTGGTATCTTTAAACAATGAACGGAAAGATTTAACGGAAATCGGATATGAAAGAGTTAAAGAAAGTGTACTGCGATTAGAAAAACTGCCGGAAATTCTAGTGCTTAAAGACGAAGAAATTCACGAAAGTATTGTGGGAATTATAGCTGGGAGAATAAAAGAGTTTTTCAGCCGACCGACGATTCTTTTTACAAAGGCACAAGAAGAAGGTGTACTGAAAGGTTCCGGAAGAAGTATCGAACAGTACAATATGTTTGAAGAAATCAATCCGTATAGGGAAACACTGGTATCCTTTGGAGGACATGCTATGGCTGCTGGGATGTCTATATCGGAAGATAATTTTGAAGAATTCAGCAGGGTTTTAAATGAGAGTTCAAAACTTAAAGAGGAAGACTTTCAGCCTAAGATTTATTTGGACAGCAGTTTAAATATCGAGATGCTAAATTTCGATTTAGTCGATGAGATTGAAAAGCTGAGTCCTTTTGGAAAAGGAAATTCTAGACCTTTATTTGGAGATAAAAAGATTCTTCTTAAAAAACTGGACGTTATCGGTAAAAATAAAAATGTACTTCGTTTTTCCCTAGAAAAAAAAGGCAAACTTTTTACAGGGATTTCTTTTAGGGACACAGAAGAAACCTTGGATTATCTAGCGGAAAAGTTTGGTCCGGAGGGGCTGGAGAAAATCCGATTAGGACTTGATCATAATTATAGAATCGATATATGCTATTATCCGCAAATTAACGAGTTTAATCAGAAGAAAACACTTCAGCTTCATATTAAAGATCTACGTTAAAACTGTAGTTTTCCATGATTGTTATGATATAATGATTTCAATATATTAATGTTTACGTTTCGGGAGGTAGAGAGATGCTCAGTGACTTACTGACAAAAATTAAATCATATAATCCTAATTGTGATGAGAAGAAAATAGAGAAGGCCTACAAACTGTCGGAAGAGGCACATGAAGGACAATTAAGAAGTTCCGGCGAGCCTTATTTTATACATCCCGAAGCTGTCGCTTTAATTCTTTCAGATTTAAGCATGGATGATGATACAATTATTTCTGGTCTTCTTCATGATGCCTTAGAAGATACAGAGATGACCTTTGAAGAATTAGAGGAAATGTTTGGTACTAATGTAGCCGAGCTTGTAGAAGGGGTCACAAAACTTAAAAAAATAAAATACAAATCCAAGAAAGAAAATCAGGCTGAGAATCTTAGAAAAATGGTCCTTGCTATGGCAAAGGATATCCGGGTTGTTATTATCAAACTCGCCGACCGTCTGCACAATATGAGAACACTTGAGTATATGACCCGTGTGAAGCAGATTGAAAAGGCCACTGAAACTTTGGAGATCTATGCGCCTTTAGCCCATAGACTTGGTATCAGTACTGTTAAATGGGAACTGGAAGATTTATCGCTGCGTTATTTGGAGCCGGAAAAATACTATGATCTTGTAAACAGAATCCAAAAAAATAGAGCAGAGCGGGAAAATGTAATTCAAGATATTATCGTGGTTCTAAATGTTGCCATGGATGAATTGGGCATCAAAGGAGAAATCAACGGGAGGCCTAAAAGCATCTATAGTATCTATAAAAAAATGTATCAGCAGAATAAATCTTTTGAAGAAATATTTGATCTGTCTGCAGTTCGAGTGATCGTAGATACGAAGAAGGACTGTTACGGTGTTCTGGGAGCCGTTCACTCTTTATGGAAGCCGATTCCCGGCAGATTTAAAGACTATATTGCGATGCCGAAAGCAAACATGTACCAATCTCTTCATAGTACTGTGATTGGGCCGAGAGGCGATATTTTTGAAGTTCAGATTCGTACATGGGATATGCATAAAACAGCAGAATATGGTATCGCCGCCCATTGGAAATACAAAGAAGGCAGCACAGAAAAACAGTCGAATTTTGATGATAAGCTGACTTGGATCCGACAGTTGATGGATTGGCAAAATGATATCGCAGATTCCAGAGAATTTATAGATGTATTCAAAGAAGAGTTTTCAAACGATGAAGTCTTTGTATTCTCCCCTAGAGGAGATGTTATAGACCTTCCTGAAGGTTCGACACCTATCGATTTTGCTTATCGTGTCCATTCTGCTGTAGGAAATCATTGTATCGGAGCAAAAGTAGATGGAAAGCTTGTTCCTTTGAATTATAAATTAAAGAATGGGAATATCGTTGAGATTCTCACATCAAGCGGATCCAGCGGTCCTAGCCAGGACTGGCTGAAGATTGTAAAGTCTTCTCAGGCACGGACAAAAATTAAACAGTTTTTCAAAAAAGAGCAGAGAAGTCAAAATATTGTCCGAGGCAGGGATGCTTTGGAGAAAGAAGTCCGGAAACAAGGCTTTACTTTTAATAAAATTTTAAAAGAAGAATGGTTAAAAGAGATATCTGAAAGACTTAGTTTCTCTTCGATAGATGATATGTATGCTGCTTTAGGATTTGGAAGTCTTCAGCTTACTCAAATAATGCCGAAATTAAAAGAATACTATAAAGACTATTACAAGGTAGAGGATGCTCTAGAACAGTTTAAAGACTTAGAAGAAAGACCGAATCCTCAGCATCGGGAGTCTTCTGCCCACGGTGTAGTTGTAAAGGGCGTAGACAATCTGGAAATAAAATTGGCTAAATGCTGCAATCCGGTGCCAGGAGATGATATAGTAGGCTATATTACGAAAGGCAGGGGAGTTTCGGTTCATAGAAAGGATTGTTCCAACCTTAAAAGTTTGGAAGAAGCAGACCGGATTATAGATGTAGCTTGGGACAATACTTCGAATATCAACTATAGTGTAGAAATTAAGATCATAGCTTTCGATCGTCCGGATTATTTGGCAGCAGTGACTCAAAAATTAACGGAAAAGAATTTTACAGTTACAGGTATGAATGCAAGAAAAGATAAGGATAAAACGTATATTATTAATATTAAAGTTGAAATAAACGACACCAATCAAATCAAAGAGCTGATTGGTACGATACTTTCGATTAAAGGCACTTTAGATGTATACAGAGTCAAATCTTAGGAGTGGTATATGAGAGCAGTAGTTCAGAGGGTTTCAAAAGCAAAGGTTGAAATCAACGGTAAAATCAATGGAGAGATCGGCAAAGGGTTTCTGATATTTGTTGCAGTGCATAGGGATGACGAAATTTCGGATATTGATTATTTGGCTAAAAAAATAGAAAACCTTAGAGTTTTTGAAGATGAAGATGGGAAAATGAATTTATCCATTCAAGATATCCGTGGAGAATTGTTAGTCGTATCTCAGTTTACTCTTTACGGGGATTGCAGAAAAGGCAATCGGCCAAGTTTTATACAGTCGGCAAAATCTCCAAAATCCCTCGATAATTATGAAATCTTTTTAGAAAAGCTTAGGAGTACTGGTTTGAAGGTGGAAACAGGCGAATTTGGGGCGGATATGGATGTTTCTTTAGTCAATGACGGACCGGTTACGATCCAATTAGACAGCTCTAAAATTTATTAGGAGGCTTTTTTTGGAAATAAAAATTTTTACAACCTACTCGATGGGAGAAAATATTTATGTTTTAATTGAAAAAGATCATGCAGCAATTGTAGATCCAGGAGGGAATTATGAAGAAATATCTTCTTTTTTAAAGGACAATCATTATGTTTTGGATTATATACTTTTGACCCATGGACATGCAGATCATATCGGAGCGCTCAATCCTTTAAAAGAAGAATTCGGGGCAGAGGTGATAGCTCATATAGAAGAGAAAGAACTTCTCGAAACCCCAGAAATGAATTTATCCGGGCGAGGCGCTTCTGGGATAAAAGTCTATCCAGACCGCTTTGTATCGGAGGGGGATGAACTGGAATTCCAAGAAAACAAAATCCATTTTATTCATACACCGGGACATACAGCTGGAAGCATGCTGATACTAATCGGAGATAAAATGTTTAGCGGGGATATGTTATTTAAAGGGACAGTAGGGAGATCGGATCTACCAACATCAGATCCTTCAGCTATGGAAGAGTCCATTCAGAAACTTTTAGACATGGATTTCGATTATAAAGTATTTCCAGGTCACGGAGAAGCAACGACTCTAATGCATGAAAAGAAATACAACGCTTACTTAAAATAGTACATTCTTGCGCAAATATATAGGATAAGTTATTATGATAGTAATCGAATAATTGCGATGAAAAAGAGGAGTAGTCTGCGAAAATTTTACAGAGAGGAAGCAGGGTGAGATCTTCCAAAGGGAAGCAGATGAAGGTTGCTTTGGAGCAATATCTATTAAGGTCATTATTGAAATTTAGGTGGTACCGCGGAAACTCTTCGTCCTAAAAACGAAGGGTTTTTTTATGTAAAGGAGAGAATAGAATTGAAAAATTTAGAAAAAGTATATCAGCCGAAATCCTTCGAGGATCGGATTTATAAAAAGTGGAAAGAAGACGGGTATTTCACAGCGAAAGTGAATCCTGAAAAAGAACCTTATACTATAGTGATGCCCCCTCCAAATGTTACAGGAAAACTTCATTTAGGCCATGCGATGAATAATACGATTCAAGATATTATTATCCGCCATAAAAGAATGGATGGGTTTGAAGCACTATGGGTACCTGGAACGGACCATGCATCGATTTCTACAGAAGCAAAGGTTGTAAATAAAATCACATCTGAAGGGAAATCAAAAGAATCGCTGGGGAGAGAAGGTTTCTTAGAAGAAGCTTGGGCGTGGACAGAAGAATACGGCGGAAATATTAAAAATCAGCTTGAAAAACTGGGAGTATCCTGCGACTGGTCCAGAGACAGCTTTACACTAGATGAAAACTTATCCAGAGCCGTAACAACATATTTTATAAAGCTATACGAAGATGGTTTGATTTACCAAGGAAATCGTATTGTAAACTGGTGTCCATCCTGCGGTACAGCTATATCCGATGCAGAAGTGGAATACGAAGAAGAAGAGGGCCACTTATGGCATATACGCTATCCTTATAAAGACCGGGAAGGATATATCGTTATAGCAACAACAAGACCTGAAACCTTATTGGGAGATTTGGCAGTTGCAGTAAATCCTGAAGATGAACGCTATAAAGAGATATTGGGTGAAAAATTAATCCTGCCGCTGGTTGGGAGAGAGATTCCTGTTATTGCGGATGATTATGTAGATAAAGAGTACGGAACGGGTATGGTTAAAATCACACCAAGCCACGATCCTAACGATTTCGAAGTAGGAGCACGCCATGATTTAGGTCAATGTATCGTGATAGAAGAAGATGCAGCGATCAGTAAAGGATATGGTAGATACAGCGGTTTGGACCGCTTAGAAGCTCGAAAATTAATCGTAGAGGACTTAGAAAAGGAAGGCCTTCTAGAAAAAACAGAGCATCTTCATCATACTGTAGGACACTGCGAGAGATGTAATGAAACTATCGAGCCGCTGATTTCAAAACAATGGTTTGTTAAAATGGAATCTTTAGCAAAGCCTGCACTAGAAGCTTATAAGAATGGCGACTTAAATCTTATTCCTAGCCGTTTTGGGAAAGTGTATACAAATTGGCTGGAAAATATTAGAGACTGGTGTATCTCAAGACAGTTGTGGTGGGGACATCGGCTTCCAGTCTATTACTGCGAGGACTGCGGCGAAGTAATCGTTAGTGCGGAAAAACCCGACACCTGCAGTAAATGCGGAAGCTCTAACCTTATACAAGATCCAGACACATTAGACACATGGTTCTCCTCTGCACTATGGGCATTCTCCACATTAGGCTGGCCGAAAGACACAGAAGATTTAAAATATTTCTTCCCTACAAATACCCTTGTTACGGGATATGACATTATTTTCTTCTGGGTAATTCGTATGGTATTTTCCACTCTTTATAATATGGGCGAGCTTCCATTTACGAATGTATATTTCACAGGTTTGATCCGGGACTCTCAAGGAAGGAAAATGAGCAAGTCCTTAGGTAACGGTATTGATCCGATAGAAGTTATTGACGAGTATGGAGCGGATGCCTTAAGATTTACATTAATATCCGGAAACTCTCCAGGAAATGATATGCGTTTCTATATGGAAAAGGTGGAATCCAACCGTAATTTTGCAAATAAGTTATGGAATGCCACAAGATTTGTATTGATGAATTTAGACGAATCGAAGATTAAACCTCTTGAAGAGTTGGAGTTGGAAGCAGAAGATAAATGGATTTTAAGCCGTTTAAATACAGTCACAAAGCAGATCTCCCAAAACTTGGAAAAGTTTGAATTCGGAAATGCGGGAAATGCTATATATGAATTTATTTGGAATGAGTTCTGCGACTGGTATATCGAACTTGTAAAACCAAGATTATACAATGACGATCTTCAGGGCAATATTACGGCACAAAGTACGTTAAATGCTGTTCTT
>JAAZME010000006.1 GCA_012798975.1 Gallicola sp. | reverse complement strand
TATAAAAACATACAATAAACCGGAGCGAAAATATTCTGCTCCGGTTTGTTGTTCAATTAGAAGTTTTGTGCTGCATATAAAAAAGCCTTTGTTATAGAAAGTATAACAAGGGCTTTTTAATTTAAGTAGTGAAAATCATATAGGCGCAGTAGACTAAAAGCAGTCCCATAATGATACGCAGCGGTTTTTCATGCCGGGAGAAAAGTTTTTGAAATAACACACCGAACAGCGACCATAGAATATTTCCTACTAAGGCGATAGCAGCGAGAATCACGCTAAATGCCAAAAGTTCCCCGGCGGTAGAGAAATAAGGCAGTATAAATCCGGATATCGCAGTAATTCCATAAAAGTAGACTTTTGGATTGATAAACTGAATCAAAAATCCTTTCGGGAAAAGACTTTCTGCTGTGGACTGTTTTTCGAAATCTGCACGGCTTACAATGGTTTTCCAAGCTAAATACAAAATATACAAAGCTCCTAAAAATCGTAGCACTGTTGTAAGCGCCGGTATCCATGCTTCCAAGGTTTTCATAAAAAAGGAAATTAGAATCATAAGAAGAGTAAAACCTGTGAAGATTCCAAATATAAATGAAAGGGATCGTTTAAAACCCACAAGTCTTCCGTAATTCATAGAAAGAACCGTGTTGGGACCGGGTGTATAGGTTGTTGTGACGCAAAATATTAAAAATGTAATCCAGTTGAACATTCCCTCTCCTTTATCCTAAGTCAGCACCGCATTTAGGGCAGTTTTTCATATTCTTCTTATCTTTTACATACCATAAATGGGCTTCACAGCGGGGGCATTTATACCTTGTTGCCAGTTTATAATAGAAAACTCCCCCGATAAAAGCTGAGGGTAGAAGGATCAGCGGGTTCTTGAGAAGAAAGGTTAGCAGAATTCCCAGTCCGATAGATCCGATTAAAATACCTAAGGCCAAAGCCGGATAATGTCTTACTTTATCGAATGTATTCATTTTTTCCCTCCTCTAATATCTTGATTAAGGTTTGTTCAAAACGGATATTGTTTTCAGGAGTTCTTGCAGGAACACCCTTGCCGTATTTTTTGTTTCTTCGTCCCTTTGCTTTTACATGCCTTGAGTGAAGGAGAAAATCAATATTATTCTGATCGATAATATTGCCGTAAAAATTGATACAGTATGTGTTTTTTCCGAGAACGAGAGAAGCCAGCCCCATATCGTTGGTAATAATAAGATCCCCGTGAGAAACCATGTTTGCGATATAGAGATCGGCGTGATCGTTTCCCTGTTCCAAGGTGACGACGTCGCCGTATTCTAAATGAAGCTCATGATTATAATCTTTTACTGCCACGAGGGGAATCTGATAATCTCTGCAATTTTTTTCCGTCAAGGAGATTACCGGACAGGCATCTGCATCGATATAAACAATCATTCTAATCTAAATCCCTTAATTCTTCCACTACAGTTTCCAAATGAAGAGCACGGGATGCTTTTACAAGGACTAATGTACCGGGGATAATTAGTTCTTTCAGTTTTTCCATCATTTCTTCTTTCTCAGAGAAGTGAAACACATGGTCTTCAGGATAAAAGTCTTTTGCATTATTGTAGATGTAATAAGCTAAATCGCCATAAGTAATAAGATAATCCAGTCTTTCC
>JAAZME010000076.1 GCA_012798975.1 Gallicola sp. | reverse complement strand
CTTAATATTTTTCATGTTTTCAAGTACATTATAAGTTTTATTCACAAAGATTGCCGCCAATTGATGTCTTTTCTTTTCAACGCTTTCTATTCCACAAAATATAATCCTTATGATTATACAGGAAATACTATTATGGATAGGCCTTCCCCTTGGGTTCACCGTGATTCTTCCTATCCACGATCCCCTGAATTCATTATTTATATATTAATTTGAATAATTTATGTGTATTACATGAAATTCATATTTTAATACTGTTATATTTAAACGCTTTAAACCGGAAAAGAAAATCTGTTGTTAATGTGATCTATTCGGTCAAAAGGGCTCTTCTATCTTTTTCAGCTGCTCTATAAATAAAATCATCTCCTTGCTGATAAAAATTCCCAACAAATATTTCCATTACACCGCTCTTTCTTTGAGTGGCTCTATTATTTAAACAAAAAAACACAGCCTCTCCTTTATGAAAAGCTGCATTCTTTAAACATATATTGAGGGGTTTATTACTTGTTTCTTTAATCTATTTGGGCTAATTCATTGACTACAAACATCGCTCCGACGATATCGCTATCGGATACTTCGAAAGGCATATTTCCCATTGTGTCGTTTTCATCGTTGGCAAGTTCCGCAACTTTCATTAGCTCTTCTTTTGTTACATCTGGTATGCCAAGTTCTTCAAAGTTTGTAGGAAGTCCGATTCTTTTGCAGAAATCTATTCTGCTGTAGAGTTCTTCTTCGGATCTGTTTTCCATAACCATTTGTGTTAAGGTTCCAAAGGCTACCTTTTCTCCATGGGTTAGATGATGAAGTTCTTTGATCGCTGTCATTCCATTGTGAATTGCATGAGCCGCTGCCAGCCCTCCGCTTTCCGCACCTACTCCGGAAAGGAATGTATTCGCTTCGATAATATTGGATACAGCTTGGGTCATGGATTTGTTTTTTACGGCGGCAACAGCTTTTATTCCGTCTTCTAGAAGTGTTTCTAGACAAAGTTTTGCTAATGCCATACCGGCTTTTGTCTGTTTATCTCCGGTTAAAGTTATACCGTTGGATCTTCTGGCTGCGTCCGCTTCATAAAAGGTGGCTAAGGCATCTCCGATTCCAGAAGCAAAGAGTCTGACCGGCGCATTGATGATAATCTCTTCGTCCATTATAACGATGTCGGGGTTTGTCGGAAGAAACAGATATTCGTCGAACTGTCCATCTTCTGTATAGATCACCGTAAGAGCCGTGCTCGGCGCATCCGCTGAAGCTGCTGTAGGAACTATGGCAGCAGGAAGTTGTGCATAATAGGCAACAGCTTTTGCAGTATCTAAAGTCTTTCCTCCGCCGATACCGATAATAACCTCGGCCTTTATTTCCTTCGCTTTCTCAACATGCTTGTCAATTTCTTTTCTTGAGCTTTCTCCGCCAAATTCTTCGATAACGAGTTCCGTACTGCTATCGTTATAGCTTGCTTCAATATCTTCTCTATAGTTTTTAAGAATAAAGGAATCGACAATGGCGTAAACTCCTTTTTCTCCATAGACCTTTGTATATTCTCTTAATTTTTTTATTTCTCCAGGTCCTTGTACGTATT
>JAAZME010000122.1 GCA_012798975.1 Gallicola sp. | reverse complement strand
CTACCTTTATCCGCCCATTATATAATTTCCGCTTTCGATCTGCTCTCTTTCCATACAATTTTTCAAATCTTTCGTAGCTTGTAAGAAGATATACAGACCAAGTTTCGAAATCCTTCATCTTTCTGCCGAAATCCAAGTACAATTCTTCTATTTCTCCCAACTCTCCCATTCTTTCTCCATAAGGAGGATTGGTAACAACAACTCCGTAGTTGTCTTCCAGATCAACATCCCGCATATCTTTCATAAAAACTTGAATGTCGTCTTTGACACCCATATTTTCTGCATTATCTCTAGCCCGAAGAATCGACCTTTTATCGATATCCGAACCAAGCAAATGAAGTTTTACAGAATGGTCGATACGGTTTAGCGCCTCTCTTCTTTCTTTTTTAAAAACATCCTCCCCTATAGCAGGCCAATACTGGGCATCAAACTCTCTGTCGATCCCCGGTGCGATGTTTCTCCCGATCATAGCCGCTTCAATCAAAATCGTTCCCGAACCGCAGAAAGGATCGTAAAGAGTTCTGGAAGTATTCCAATAAGAAAGCTCTATCATTGCTGCCGCTAATGTTTCTTTTAACGGGGCATCTCCTGCACGATCTCGATAACCTCGTTTATGTAAAGCATCCCCTGAAGTATCCACTGTAATCGTAGCAACATCTTTTAACATCGAAATTTCAATGCGGTACCTCGGCCCTTCTTCTTCAAACCAATCTCTGTCAAAGCTTAGCTTCATTTTTTCCACAATAGCTTTTTTTACAATCCTTTGACAGTCTGAGATACTAAAAAGTTTCGACTGATGGCTTCTGCCGTCTACTGGAAAAAATGCATCTTCCGTTAAAAGCTCTCCCCATGGCAGAGCTTTCGTTTTTTCGAAAAGTTCATCAAAAGTGAAAGCTTCAAATTCTCCGAATTTTAATAAAACACGTTCTGCGCAGCGAAGATTAATATTGAGCTTCGCAGCATCCTCCAACGGAGCTTTTACCTCAACTTTTCCGTCTTTTACATTGATATCTTCATATCCTAATTTTATAAGCTCTCGTTTCACGATCGCCTCTAAGCCTAATACTGTTGTTGCAATAAATACTGCTTCCATGCTGCACCTCTTCTCTTGTACTTATTATATCAAAATATCTCATGACAAAATCAATTATCCCGCTAATTTATAAAAATTCCGCAATCTTATCCCATAAAAACCGGTCTTGATCATGTCCTTCTTCTCCGCAGTCTATAATTTCTGTGCGGCCTTGGACAATATCCCCTATAGCTCCCGGCAGGTAGTCTGCTATTTTATCCGGGATAATATGAGCATAGATTTCTACCACGAGAGAAGTATCGGAAATCTTCAACTCTTTTTTCTGTTTGTGCCGAAAGTACCTTTTAATTTCTTGGACAATTTTAAGCGCATTGTCATCCTTCTCTTTTATAAATTTTTGAAAAACATCGTCGTTAACAATATGAATCGAATGTTCTTTTGTCCAATACTCTATTCCCTCTTTGTTTTTCACCCGCTCATTTGTCTTTTGAAATAAATTATCTATTGTCATCTTTTTCTCCTTATAAATCCCTTCCCTCTAT
>JAAZME010000260.1 GCA_012798975.1 Gallicola sp. | reverse complement strand
GCTTAACTTTTTTAATGAGAATTGAAATAATTATGTTCACTTTAGCGGTTTTAAAAAAAGAGACTTATTGCTAGGTTTCTTCCGATAAAGTGTTGATATGTAAACTGATTTTAGCTAAAGTGGTGCAAAGCTCAAAGGCTTTCTAGTTTTCCTCAAGTGCCAAATATAACTCCTTGAAAAGCTTGTCTTTGATAAAAGGCTTCAATGCTAAATCAAGTTCTTTCTTCGTTTTAAAACTATCCTTAAATTTATAGTCATATAGCAAAGCTATTACTTTTGCTCGCGGCGTTCCAAGGTGTATGCCCATATCCTTGAATCTTGGATAAGCATAGTAGAATTCTTCCGCTTTGCTTCTTCGAATTTGCTGTTCTCTTTCTCTGTATGCCTTCGATATTTCTTCCCATTCTTTATCCGCTTTTCTTCGACGCTCTTCTAGCGCTTCTTTGAATTCCTGTTTCCTTCTGCGTCTCACATCGTGAAAATCAAACGGGGTGTCGTGATAAGTTCTACCTAACGTTTCTTCCATTGCTTTTACTATCAGGATTGCTTCCTCGTCACTTAAAAAGGATCTATTGCGACAGACTTTCATCCACTCAGGCTTGGGGATGAATTTATCTACATACCACTCTTCAATCATTGGTTTTAGATATGTCTCATATCCTGGAGCGCCAAATTCGTGAGATGTCTCTTTTGTAATCAAAATGTGCAAAATAGTGTGCTCGATCAAATTGCAATAAACTAATCTATCTTTCTTTTGATACTCAAAGGGAATTTTATTCTTCTTAATAAATAACGGATCTGATATTTTTAATTCTTTAATTTCATCTATGTGATGGCAATATAGCCCTTCGTTGGTTCTTTTATATTTCCCCCTTGTTATGTTTTTAATTTCTCCATTTTCAAATCTCCGATATGATTTTTCACTGAAATAATCATATTGGGCAGCACCGTATTTCTGAAGTAAAAATTCAACTGCTTCATCATAAGTTTTTGTAAGTAGGTTTTCATATTCTTTGTATGCATTCATCATTTATCACCCACAGATATAATTTATTTTTCATATTATTTCCAATTATATTTTATATTTGTGAGTTTGAATATGGATTTTGAGCACAAAATATAGTTAAAAAGAGCCTCTACCCCTGAACTATAACCCGAATAATGGACAGTGAATAAAAAACGTCCATTATTCGGGTTTTTCTGTGCCCAATCAATGATCTTGTTTATAATGAAACAAAGTATTGGAACGGAGGCAGCTTATGGCACGGCATTTTTCAGCATTTGAAATGAAACAGTTAGAAAAGAATCCAAACATTCTCAGAGTCTCAGACCGCTCGATCACCTATCATCCGGAATTCAAAAAGATCGCTGTTCAAACCTACCTTTCAGGGATGACACCGACTCAGATATTCATTGACCATGGATTTGATCTGGCCATCATTGGAAAAGAACAACCGAAAAGGTCCCTCAGCCGGTGGCGGAAAACATATGAAACGTATGGAGACGTCGGATTAGAAAATGATTTCCGGGGCAGAGGGGCTAATGGGCGGCCATCCGGCAAGGCCTTCTCAACAGCAGAAAAATTAAAGCGGGCTGAAGCACGGATTAAATATTTAGAGGCAGAAAATGAATTCCTAAAAAAGCTCGAAACACGCGAAAGGCAGGCGAAGCATCAGAGACGAGACTAAAACCGTCTGAAGTATATGAACTGATTGAACAGCTCCATCGCAAGCATCCACTTAAAAATATGGTATCCCACCTATGCAAGCTCTCGGGCGTCAGCCGAAGTGGCTATTACGCATGGTTAAAAGGAGAGGCAGGCAGGCAAATGAGAATGGAAAATGACGACAAAGATGCGGCATTGATTGAAAAGATCTTTGATGCGGAAAAAGGAAAGGTCGGTGCGCTGCAAATCAAACTGTTTTTGGAGAATGATTACGGCATCATCATGAACCACAAAAAGATCCGGCGATTGATGAAAAAATATCATTTAGCCGCAACAATCAGACAAGCCAAACCGTACAGGCATATGTTGAAAGCGACGAAGGCACACAGCACATGCAAGAATTTGTTGGGCCGGACATTCGATCAAAATGAACCGGGCAAAGTGTATCTGACCGACATCACTTACATTTACTATGGAAACGGCCAAAAAGCATATCTCTCCTGCGTCAAAGACAGTACAACGAAAGAAATCATCACCCATGTCGTCTCACGCTCTCTAAAGATGGATATCGTCTATAGAACCCTCAAACAGCTGAATGAAACCGTAGAGTTGTTTCATCCGGAAGCAATGATACATTCCGATCAGGGCGTCCATTATACCCACCCCGAGTTCCAGAACAGAGTCAAACAACTGGGTCTCCGCCAATCCATGTTCCGTCGGGGGAACTGCTGGGATAATGCACCCATGGAATCCTTCTTTGGTCATTTTAAGGATATGGTGGACCATAAAGCGTGCCAGTCTTTTAAAGAACTAAAGCATACGGTTGGCAATTATATCAATAAGTATAATAATGAAAGATATCAGTGGGGATTAAAAAAGATGACCCCGGTACAATACCGAGGTCATCTACTCGCAGCATGACGCTTTTTTTAAACTGTCTAAATTATGGGTTACAGTTCACCCCCCTGTAGAAGACTTTTATTCTTACACCGCCTCTTTACTCAGCCGCTGAATATACTGAATAGAATTTAATACTGTAAGGAGTCTTAGCACATCGACTACTTCCCATAACCTTGGGTCGTCGCGTCCATGCAACACCCAATTGCGGTTGATAACTTCTTTTCGCTCTTCGGTGAATTTGCTATGAGGGAACAAAGCTTGATCCACACATACCATCACAGAGTACATACCAATCTTCTTAAACCTATTTGGTTCGACTTTGAATTGGTCCTTAAGTTCTTTTTTTAACTTCCAGCCATATTCGTCGGTATCAAGTGTTTTCGCAATCTCTCCTTCGATGATACTGAACAATACAGGTACTGCTGTTTTGTACTTTCCATTCTCAAATAAGAAAAAGCAATCATCTAACAGCTCCACCCATTTAGGCTCCAGTTCTTCCTTGATGTCTTCTTTCAAATCCTTGTATTCGTACCAGTCGTCTTCTGAGTAGTAGTTGTAGAAGTAAGTATCTAATTCCTTCTTCGACTTTTCTTTCAACTCATCATTTATATACACAGTTAACCCCATCGAAGAAGCAAATGTCCAACCATACTTCGAATTGTTCTCTACCACTACAGCTGTATCGTCATAGAGGCTTTGAGCTAGAACCTCGATAAAGTTATCCCAGTCATCCCGATTTTCAATCCCGTGTTCGCTTAACCATAGTTTTGTTTTTCGTACTTGTTGTTGCGCTTTGATTTCGATATCTTCTTTAGCTTTTAAAAAAATCTTCTTCTTTTTCAATAATTGCTGTCGAATCTCTCGCATCGTTGCCATTTTACCCACTCCCTTTTATTTCAATTTTAACGTGAATGGCTTGTTCCTCAAAAAACATAACAATTCATTTTTTACGCTAAAACTAATCATCCATCTATGGTCATATAAAAAATGTCCTCTTAATAGGATTAAGATAATATCTGAACTAACGATTTTTAACAGATCCAAACATTTTAATTTCTGCAACCTCTTTCTTCTTCGATTATCTCTTGTAAAAATTGAATAGAGTTTAATATGTTAAATAACCTTAGCGCATCAACCTCTCGCCACTGGCTCGGGTTGTCTCGGCCGTGCAAAATCCAATTTCGATTAATAAAAACCTTTCTTTTGATGTCTTTATTCTTAAAATCGTAGGCTTCAAAAATTCCTCTCCAAGTACATTTGAAGAGTGAATAGAATAAAATTTTCCCGATCTTTGAAGAACTTTTATAACCGTTTTCTCCGATTTGTTGTATTAATATATCTGAAATCTGATTCGACTTTAGGGTCGCTGCAATTTCTCCTTCAACCCCCTGTAAAAAGAGTCGGAATAACTGCTTTATAACGATTATATTCGAACCCCAGGAAACAATCATCTATTATTTCACTCCACCTAGGGGCAATCAGCTTTTGAATTTCACTCTTCAATTCTTCGTATTTTTCCCATTTTTTTCAGAATAGTACTCGTAGAAATAAGCGTCCAATCGATTCTGAGAATCTTCTTTTGAGTTAACGAGAAGATTTGCAGCTAAGTATGAAGACAACTCCATTTCTCCTGATAAGGTCCATCCATACATAGAGTTCTGATCAACTACTTTCCTTGCTTCCACATACAGTTCTTAGGAAACAGGAATGGCCTTCCTGTCTGTATCGTTTAAATCGATATCCCTCACCTTACTATTTACCTTCACTTTCATTTTTGTGTCTCATACCTATAATAGTTATTTAACATTCTTGAGTTTTATAGATAGAAGTCGATAAATTATTTCTTGCTAAAAATCATCCGCAAAAGTACACTTTTAAGAACGCTTTGAAAACATTTGAAATAGATCAAAATAAACGTTCTTAAACATATAAAAATAGTTTACGAACGTTTTTCAGTTATAATTAGAAAAATAATCTTCTGGTTAAACAATTTGTAGATATGCTTTTCTCCCTTAAAATGTTTTGTTTGATTTGTGTAGACCCTAAATAG
>JAAZME010000140.1 GCA_012798975.1 Gallicola sp. | reverse complement strand
ATTATATCATGGAAGGATGATTCGTTCTACTTTGTAAACTTTTTAAGATTTTATCAATTTTACAGATTATGAAACTATAATTCTATTTTTTAGTATCTCCATAAAACAACGTCTCCATTTTCCAAACAAAATCAGCTTTTCATTTTCGATTACTTTCTTGCCTCTATACCTATCTTCGAGATCATCTATTGCTAAATAAAAAAAGCAGAAACATATATTCATTTCTGCTTTGATTACTTCGGTTTTGCTTCTTAAGCTGCTCTTAGTTAAAATCTTTATTAATATATTTCGCAGCGATAAGAATAATTTCTTTCATCATGTCGTACTGATCTGCAATTTCTTCATATATGGAATCCTGATTCATAACTTCATTATGAAAATCTGTTTCTTCCAACTCTGTAAGATCCTCTATCCATTCATTAAAATAATAATCGGATAAAGGTTCCATACGTTCCGGCATTTCCTTTAGAACTTCTATAAAGTCTTTAAGCTTTTCATTGTCTGAAGCGACTGCATCATACATTTCTTTTGCCTTTATCATTCTTTCTTCAGCATTATTCATGGCAGTTCTCCTTTTATTTGTTTTTTTAGTTTTCCCTGCTGGTTAAACGTTCTATAACTTCTTCAGCATCTATCTCTTCTATTAGATTTATAATCTCCATATTCCCTATACGAGATTTTGAATCTTCGGTTTTTGTACTGTCAAAGCCGATAAGCCGATCGATAATTTTCTTTTCCTCATCTAGGATCCAGCCTTTTTCTTTATCTAACAAATAATAAATTTCCTTATCTCTTTTTCCAATTCTTTTTATATCTTTTAAATAATAATACTGGATCATTCTTTTCTCCTATTATCCTTTACACAAGGTACATCTTCTTCCTGTTTAAGAATCAAATTTATAATAATACATTTTATTTGAATCTTCGTCAAAAACTGCAAAAGTAAAATTCATAGAATAACGGTTAAAAATGTCTGTATCATCTTTCGGATCCTGTGATTCAAAATGCCTGTCTTTAAAGAAATAATAGCCGTTCTCAATTCGAGGAATCAGCGGTTTGAGCTTATCATCTGCAATCGTAGGCAATCTGTTCCATTCTTCTCCCGTTTTTGAACCGTAGTTTAAAATTTCAAGATTCTCAGTTAGAGGCAGCGGTTTCCATTCTTTGTTTTCCTTATACTTGTCTTTCATATTTTCTTTTCCAAAATCGATAATCGCAAAGGTTGTTCCGTCTCCATGTAATCCGCCATGATCATCTCGATAAGTTACAATCTTCCCAGAGCCAATATTGATATCGCTCTCTAAACTTATCCGACTTTCCTTTTTTGTTAAAAAGGTCAACAGTCCTGCCAAAAGAACAATTACAATTCCAACAACTATAAAAATTTTTTTCATTGACTTCACCTCTATTCCAATCCTATCTTTTCCCTGTTCTTATTTTACCACTCAATATCTTCAAAAAGATTACGCTGGAATTTCAATAATATTACGATTATTTAATTGCCGGAAGACTGTCTTGCATCGATAATATGATCGATAGCAATAACCATCCCTACAAACAACAGCTCATACTCTTCTTCTATGATCTCTAAATGATAGGTGTCTCCCCACACAAGAAGCTCCCTGTCTATTCGTCCGATGATACGACCTCCCTTGTATACTGCAAATTTATGGTCAATAATATTTCCTTCAATATAAATCCCCAGTTCATAAGGTTCTATGTCTATTTTCTGCCTTAGAAATGTGAATCTGGATTTCATAACGATTTCTTCACCCGTATGAAAGGAGAGATAAAACACAGGAAGAAAAGATAAAATCTTACGGTCAACTTTGCAGACAGGTTTTCCATCCTTATCGCTGATCACGACAGACAAACCTAATAATTGAAAATCCTGATCTACATGATAAACTGCATTCCCAGATTCGTCTAAGACAGGATAATGATCTGTAATTTTAAATACTTTTTGTTTTATAAATAAGTTTTTCATTCTTCACCTGCATCTTTCTTCGTTCTGTTTAATAGAGAACGTACTGCCTTTGCAAAGGCTTTTGGATTATCCACATGGGCATTGTGTCCTGCTCCCTTTACAAAAACAAATTTCTTATCTGGAGCTTCGATCTCTTCGATATATTCTTCTACAGCTACAAATGGCGTTATCCAATCGCTAGTTCCAGAAATATAATAGATCGGTACTTCATATTTTTTAGACAGTTCTCGAATATCAAATTTAAAAAATAGAAAATCCACTAAATTTCTTTGTATATCTGCAAAATCCCTTGATTCTATAAGAATTTTTTTATACCATCTAAAATCTTCTTTGTTCATCTCCGGCGAGCTGATCCCCATCCACAACATTTCCCGGCCCTTTCGCACTTCTTCTTCCGGGAGATATGCGGCCGCCACTTTTCGAATACGAAGGAGCTGTTTCTCATTAATTTCTCCAATATCCTTTGCTTTGTTGAAATCATCGAAGAGCAGACCCAGTTCTTTAATATACTTCTCATTTCCATCTTTATGAGCTTGCCTCATGGCTTCATGAACTGCCTTTTCTTCTCCAGTAGGATCGATAACCTGTCCCTGCCCGATATAGGCGCGTATTTTCTCAGGATGTTCTTGTATATATATGCTTCCGATTACCGATCCCCAAGAATGCCCCATAATAATAATCTTGTCTTGATGAAGGCGGTTTCGGATATAGTCCACTACTTCATCTAAATCTCTCAAGATTTCATCTACAGTAATTTTATCTATTCTAAATCGTTCTTGATTTCCATAAAAGGTTCTGCCGGAGCCGGGCTGATCCCAATTCACAAAAGTATAATCCTTCTCCAGTTCCCTCTGATAATGGTGGGATACAAAAGAATGAGGGCTTCCTGGTCCGCCGTGAAGGAAAAGTATAACAGGATTTCTCACATCTTCCCCTCGAATCTGAAAATACTGCATAATTCCGCCGATGGATTTAAAACCACATTCCTGAATCCCGTTCTCCGACTGAATACGGATCTTTTTCTTATAATCCATTCGAATTAAGGTTAAAAAGGCGGCAAAAGAAAGAGAAAACCCTGCAAGCCCTAATCCAACCTTTTTCAATAAAATATTTTTTTTATTTCTGTCCATTATTTTATCCCCTGTGCTTATATTTAATAGATTTCTACATATATGTACCCTAATTTATCCTTAATAAATACATAAAAAAAAGACCAGCTGTCGCTGATCTTTTATCTTATTCGAATTCAATTGTTCCTGGCGGTTTTTGAGTAATATCGTAAAGCACTCGATTGACCTCCGGTACTTCTGCACAGATTCTATCTGAAACTTTTTGAAGGAATTCCATTTCAAATGGATACCATGTTGCAGTTACTGCATCTTCTGTATTGATCGCTCTTAAGAAGATGGTTCTAGAATAGGTGCGTTTGCCGTCTGTTACACCTGTTACGCTGAAATCAGGCATCGCTGCAAAATACTGCCAAATTTCAGTATCAAGTCCTGCATTCGCTACTTCTTCTCTGAAAATATAGTCTGCTTCCCTTAAAATATCTAATTTCTCTTTAGATACTTCTCCTAAACAGCGTACGCCAAGTCCTGGTCCCGGGAATGGCTGGCGGTTTACAATTTCTTTCGGCATTCCAAGCTCACGGCCCACTTCTCTTACTTCTTCTTTATAAAGTGTGCGTAAAGGCTCTACCAGCTCAAAGTTTACGTCTTCTGGAAGCCCACCAACGTTGTGATGGCTTTTTACAATCTCATGTCCGTCTTGACCGCTTTCTGAAATATCAGGATAAATTGTTCCTTGTACTAAGAAGTCGTAGCCCTCTAATTTTTGCTGTTCTTCTTCGAATACACGGATAAATTCCTCTCCGATAATTTTTCTTTTTTGCTCAGGGTCTGTAATGCCCTCAAGCTTACTTAAGAAACGGTCCTCTGCATCCACTACAATTAAATTAATATTGTACTGATTTCTGAAAGTTTCTTCAACTTGTTCTTTTTCGCCTTTTCTTAAAAGACCATGATCGACAAATACACAGGTTAAATTATCGCCAATCGCTTCATGCACCAAAACAGCACAAACTGAAGAATCAACACCTCCGGATAAGGCACAAATTGCTTTTTTATCCCCTATCTGTTCTTTAATCTCTTTAATACTTTTTTCGACAAATTTTTTCATAGAAGAAACCCCCTTTTTACTTTATACATTATATCATACTAATAGAAATCTTGATTTATTTTTTTGCAAAAAATAATTATTTCAGTATTCCAAAGGAGTATCCGCTATCTCTCAAATATTGAATAATTTGAGGAAGAGCATTTGCCGTCAACTGCTTGTTTCCTGCATCATGAAGAAGCACCACAGCCTTGTCTTTGTTTTCATTTTGCTCAAGAGTCGATTTAACATATTTTAATTGTCCGGCAGCTGATGTCGGTCTCACACTTTTTCTTTCCCCATCTCCTACAAGACAGTTCCAGTCGATCCACTCCATCCCATTGCTGGCAAGAGCCTCTGTAGGTCCTTCCATATTCTTCCAGGACATATGTCCACCTGGAAAACGAAGTACATGAGAACGAAAATCTTTTCCGAGAATATTTTGCAGCGCTTCATTTGCTTTATTCATTTCTTCTAGGATATTTTCAGTATTGCCGGATCTTCCGGGATAAAGCCTGTGATAGTCATGTGAAAAACTATGAAGGGCAATGCCGTGCCCGTCTTTAACGCTTCTATTT
>JAAZME010000243.1 GCA_012798975.1 Gallicola sp. | reverse complement strand
TTCTGTATATGAACCGTTTCTTAAACTACCAACTAGTACACCAATCTTTTTAGTCATTTGAATTCCTCCGATTTAATTTAATATTTATTACTACATAGTTATATATACCCTAATATTTCTTTCTAAACATTTTTTTGTAATTTTTTAATTATTTTTACGTTAAATAATCTTCTCTATAAGGATTTTTTCAATCCTTACCCCCAACCTTCTTCCTGCAAAAACAAGGATGCTTCTATTTACTGAATTTCCACAAAAAAACCGGCCACTCCAGAAAAGATGAGTGTGCCGGAACTTTATTTTTCTTCGTCTTCTTTCGTATACTTTTCATATTCTCTTCTTAAATCGTGGCGCAGCATCCATGCTTCAAGAACTTCCAACAGGGATCCTACGATAATCTCCCCTTCGTCGTTCGTATATAAAGTTGCAATATTAAACTCTTCTGGAAGTATTTTTCGTTTATCTTCCTCTGTATCCAGTTCATAGAATAAACGCACAGGATTCAGTACAATCCCTTTGACAACGCCTTCTTCCGTTGCAACGATACGTACCGAAAGGACTTTGTTTGGATCAATTGTAAACTCCTTGTAAGCTTTCAGCTCCTCTTCCATTTCCTCTGGAAGTCCTTCATATTCGCCATCGTTGATCAATGCGATTAATGAAACTTCTTCTTGATCAAAATCATAGAAGATCTCGTTTATTATATTCAAATTTACATCCATCATTATCCCTCCTTTGCGTAATAGGTTTCTATTATACTCATACCTGTTTTGTACACACTTTAAACGAAAATATCAAATTTTCTTGAATAAAATGCCGCTTTTCAGTAGGATGAAGTTAAGCAACCATGAGGAGGACAATATGAAGCAAAAAATAGATCTGAAATCCTGCAGCGATTATAGGGAAGAGAATATTAAAACAGCAGTTTATACGCTGCTGGACCGGTACTTTTCCTCTTCTGTTTTAGATATCGCTGGAAAAAACATCCTTCTAAAGCCGAATCTTCTTTCTGCCAACTCCCCTGAGAAGGCAGTCACAACTCATCCTGAGATTCTTCGCCAATCAGCTCTTTATTTTATTGAAAAAAACTGCTCCGTTATTGTTGCCGACAGCCCTGCCGGCCCTTTCACTGCACAAAGTCTGGATAAAGTTTACCGGATCTGCAGACTGTCCGATTTAGAAAAGAGAATTCCCCTTCGCTTAAACAGAAACTTAAAGGGGAGGAAAGTTTCTTATCCGGAAGGAAAAAACTTAAAATCTTTTCACCTTTTAGAAGTTCTTCAAGAAGCCGATTTCATTTTAAATCTTCCAAAATTAAAAACCCACAGCCTCACTTATTATACAGGCGCTGTCAAAAACCTGTATGGTCTGATCCCCGGACTTGAAAAAGCATACTATCACTCGAAATACCCCGACAAAAGGGAATTCAGCCGAATGCTTGTAGAGCTTTGCCAGTATCTCAAGCCGAATCTTTCCCTAATGGATGCCGTTATCGGAATGGAAGGCCCTGGTCCTTCAGGCGGAACAGCCAAAAAAGTCGGTTTATTAGGCTTATCCGAAAACCCCTATGCCCTCGATTTTCTTTTTAGCGATCTTGTAAGCCTTCCTTACAAACAAATTCCAGTCCTTCTAGAAGCAATGGACAGAAATCTTATTCCAAAAAACATCAGCGAATTGGAAATCTCTGGAGAAAATATCGAAGACTTTAAAACAGTTTTCCAGCCTGCGATTGAGGGCTCTTTTTCCGGCAACCCCATTTCCTTTCTTTTACATCGCTTCTCTTTAACAAAAAACCTAGCAAAAAAACTGGAAGATAAATGGTCTCCTTGGCCCATTATGAACGATCGATGCATCGGCTGCGAACGATGCAAAGACCTGTGTCCCAGACAGATTATAGACATGGTAGAGGGCAAAGCCCTGCCGGATTACGAAAAGTGCATCCGCTGCTACTGCTGCCATGAGATCTGCCCTGTGGAAGCCGTAGATTTGAAGAGGAGATAAAGAACAGGGGTTAGAGAGTAGGGTAAAGAACAGGGGCTAGGAAATAGGGAGAAGGCAGTAGGGCTGGAGAACTTTTTCGCTTTCAGCTCAAAAGTTTTCTTAATCATAAAATGCAAAGCATTTTTCTTTAAGATGTCCCAAAAGAAACACGCCCTTCGTTTCTACTTCATCTTCACTCTATCACTCTCTGAAGCCCTAGCTCAAATCAGGTATTTTGATTTGATTACAGGTCTCATGCCACTCATTTCCCAAGAACGGTTTTTTCGTTCTTGGCTAGAAATGATCGGCCACTCTTTCTTTATAAGCTCTTTCCCCTTATTTCCTACTCTCTATCTTTTCCCCTACTTCCTATCCCCTACTTCCTCATCCCTATCCTTTTCCTTAACTTTCTGTTTCGAATTTATGAGAACAGTGGGGGCAGGTTATTTTGATCTTTCCTTTTCCTCGAGGTACTGCCAGCTTCTTTTGACAATTTGGACAGCCCATAACTTTAGAAGCTAACGCTTTCTCAATAGCAGAGGGATTGAAACCGACGATTACCTGTTCCCCGATTTTGAATGTAGGCACTCCTTGTGCTCCCAATGCCTGAAGTTCTGCCGAAGCGCCAGGATCTGTCTGTACATTTTTTTCGATAAATTCATACTTTTTCTGTTCTAAAAACTTCTTAGCTGTCTTGCAATGAGGACAGGTTGATGAAGTAT
>JAAZME010000097.1 GCA_012798975.1 Gallicola sp. | reverse complement strand
TGAACCATTGTCTCCCGTTTCATCCAGAATTCTTTATCCTTCTCTGTAAGCCCCTGTATTTCCAACCGCTGAACTAGTGTAATATATCATTCATTTTTTAACGTAACGAACACTAATTTTTGCACTTGTGACGAGATTGCATAATCTCTTACAAGTGCAGGCAAATCCTTCAGGGACTATGTCAATGACTGTCCTTAAAAACGGACACAAGTACCTTAGTAGCTTCAGAACGAGCGGATATTACTATTCACTCCTGTAGTTCTTCCAGCTTCTGGATCTTTTTCAAGCGGCGTTCATTACGCTCGTTACGGTACTTATCAATGTCCGGATACAGATGCCTGAGTTTCAGCCTTGCATCTTTTGTTGTGAACTGCCAGTTGACCGGCGAGGGATTTTCATTGTAGCGGGTATTCCAGCATTCCATCTCTGACCGGAGACTCTCGATACTCGGAATCCTTCGATCCAGACATTCACGAGTCATGATATTTATTCCGATTTCAGCGATATCCAGCCAGCTTCCATGCACCGGTGTGTAATGGATATCGAGTTTACGGCGGATTCTGGCAGCCTCTTCAGGAGGAAATGCCTTATACAAAGATGCAATGCTGTGCGTGTTAAGGTTATCCATCACCAGAGTGATCTTCTCAGCTTCCGGCTCAATAACGTCGACCAGGAATCTGAGTTTTTCTGCAAAATCTACCGCTGTCCGGGTCTCTTCAACGCTGTGACGGATCTCCCCGGTATGAGGCTTGATAAAACAGAAGATGCTGACAGTCCCGTTGCGTTTATATTCGGAATCTATCTTTTTGATGTCGCCAGGGCGCATCGGCAGGGGCTCCCTTGTTTCGCCAAGGATCTGATATGGCTTCTCGTCAATACACCACAGCGGGTATTTGGGGTCATAAGGCTGTTCGTAGATATCCAGGATGTCTTCCATCCTGGCAACGAACTCGGGATCCTCTTCAGGAGGGATGCACCAGTATTCATCAAGATGAGGATGCAGAGCGTTGTTCCTCAGCACGCGTCCAATGGTCGATATGCTGACCGGTTCTTCAAGGATGACTTCCTGATCCAGGAGTTTCAGAGTCCACCGGCAATACCCTTCCGGAGGAGCAGAGCATGCTTTTGCTATGATCCTGGCTTCATCCGCACCCGTGACCTTAAGCCTCGAGGTGTCGGAGTTAGGGTTGCGCAAAGGAGTTACAGCTTTCGTAATTCCACCCGTGCAGAACTTTTTTAATGTGTCTACAACAGTAGGAATGGAGGCACCTGCTTTGGCAGCGATCTTCTTGTAGGTGAGCGCATGACCATACCGCTTTTCATCAGCCGCAAGGATGATCGCATATCGGACTCTTCTGTTGTCCGAGTTGGCTTTCCGTTTTGCATGCTGGATCTTTTTTCTCTCCACAGGGGAAAGAGATACTCTGTAACTGCGAGACCTTGCCATGAAAACCTCCGACAAATTCAGGGATGCGAAATTGATGAACAGAAATCTTGCAATTACCGTTATTTTGATAAACGCTTCATCACTTCATCGTATTCGGATCTTACTGATTTTAACTCGGAAGTTAAACTTGAAATCATGGATTCCATAGCTTCCAGCCGCAAGGAAAGTTTAGACATTCCCTGAATAATTTCATTGTCAGTAACATGTTCCGGCGTTTTGCCTTGTCTGGAACTGTCAGGCCATTTTTTTACT
>JAAZME010000105.1 GCA_012798975.1 Gallicola sp. | reverse complement strand
TGGCGAAAGGCATCTATATAATCTCAAAAGAGGAGCTGCTTCATAGATAAAATTTAGTAATAATTCCTATCATACTCTGCTGCAGGATTTGTCTTAGGTAGGCCAGCTTAATAAGAATAGTTAAAAAGCAAAAGCGTATAATTCTGTGTCAGAATTTTTTGCGAGTGTAGATAGAGTTGGAAACAAGCTCTACTCTATGGATATTATTAAAAGAAGCTGAAAAAATTTTTAAAAAGAAAAAAGCATTTAACTCCTATAAAAGGGTTAAATGCTTTTTTCTAATAAATAACCTAAACGTTTTAGTTTTAACTCGACTTCATCTAAAGTATCTTCATTCTCTGCAGTAAGGGTATGATAGTGATAATTTTCTGTAAGATTTTTCAAAGGTCTGCTGATACCGGAATCCAGTGTAGCCATGAAATTTTTCACATCTTTTCTAGAGCGTATATTCATATCGACACGAATAGTACCGTATACTTTATGGTTTACAAAGACATCTTTTACAACAGCTCCTAAATCCACGATTGTATTTAGTTCTTCTTCGATACCTTCATCTTCGTGGGAGAGTTTTAAGATTCTTCTGCAGTTATTTTCATCGACTAATTTGTAACCTCGATTTGTTGAGAGGATGGGATGTTCTTCTGCTTTTAGTATAGCTATATCCTGAACTATAATTTGTCTGGAAACATCGAATATTTTTGCTAATTCTGTTCCAGAGATCGGTTTTGTGCGTCCCTCTAATATTTTAAGGATTTCTATTCTTCTATCGACTGTTTCGTTCATACTATCACCTTTTCATTCTTTTTATTTATTTCATCTAATTCATAAGAATAGAATATGAGAACTATATTGTTTGATTTCAATCTTAATATCTAGAGAGAAATCTGTCAATAAAGGTTGTGGAAATAAGCCTAGAAACTTTATAGCAAGGCTCTATTAGGGTATAATAGAGTTAAAATACCCAGGAGGTAATATATGACATTAAGACAATTATCGCAACCAAAAGAGGGCGACAAGATCGCTACTATTAAAACGAATAAGGGAAATGTAGAAATCCTTTTATTTCCAGAAGCAGCCCCTAAAGCTGTAGAAAGCTTCATCAGCCTTGCAAAAAGCGGTTACTATGATGGAGTTGTTTTCCATCGAGTTATACCAGGTTTTATGATTCAAGGAGGAGATCCTACAGGTACAGGAAGAGGAGGCGAAAGTTCTTTCGGGTCATCCTTTGAAGACGAATTCGACATGGATTATAGAAATCTTTATGGAGCTCTTTCGATGGCTAATGCAGGTCCTAATACAAATGGAAGCCAGTTCTTTATTGTGACTGCAGATTCTGTTCCAGGGGATGCGATTTCTCAAATGAGAGATCTTGGAGTTGAAGAAGGCTATCCGGAAGAAGTAGTGGATGCTTATGAAAAACTTGGAGGAGCCTACTGGCTTGATTTCCGCCATTCAGTTTTTGGACATGTTTTAGAAGGAATGGATGTTGTGGAAGCTATCAGCAAAACAGAGCGTGATGGAAATGATAAACCTTTGGAAGATGTAATTATTGAAACTGTAGAAATTGAAGAAAAATAATACTATAAAAAAGAAACGAAATTTTCGTTTCTTTTTTCATGAAGAAATAAAAAGGAGATCATATGAAAGTAATCTTGATTAATGGAAGCCCACACAAAAATGGATGCACTTATACTGCATTAAAAGAAGTAGCGGATACTTTAGAAAAAAGACATATAGAAACGGATATTCTTTATCTTGGACAAAAACCGATCGCCGGCTGTATCGCCTGCGGCAAATGCGATGAAGAAGGGATCTGCACCTTTGACGATCATGTTAATATTATTATACAAAAGATGAATCAGTATCAGGGGATTGTAATAGGATCTCCTGTCTATTACGGAGGGCCTACAGGTCAGATTTGTTCTTTTATGGAAAGGTTATGCTACGCAGGAGGCAAGAAACTGGAAGGCATGATAGGGGCTTCTATAGTCACCTGCAGAAGGGGAGGGGCGACTGCGGCTTTCGACCGGCTTAACAAGTATTTTCAAATGAACAATGTACATCTTGCAGGATCCCAGTATTGGAATATGGTTCATGGTACAAACCCGGAAGAGGCAAAAAAAGATCTAGAAGGGCTTCAGACTATGAGGACCTTAGGGGAAAATATGGCATGGCTGCTGCAGTCCATAGAAGCAGGCAAAAATGATGTTAAAAGTCCAGAATACGAGAACAAGTACTATACGAATTTCATAATGGAATAAATGATTTTGATAATTGTCCATCACGATATAAAGATTTATTTAACTCGCTAATCTTTTTCTGATTTGCTATAGTTTAGGTGGTTTACAGAAGAAAAAGTTAAGTTAAGGAGTGAATTATGAAAAAGAATTTATCATTGCCGGAAAAATTTGATGAATATATTGATACAAGAAAACAGAGCTTTATAACTGCTATGGAATTTAAAGAACAAGGTGGAAAACTTGCTGGATATCTTTGCTCCTATACTCCGAATGAAATTATGGATGCAGGTGGTATCGCCAGCGTTGCCCTTTGCGGTACAAGCAACGAACCGATAGCCGATGCAGAAATCGATCTGCCTAAAAATCTTTGCCCGCTGATAAAATCAACCTATGGGTTTGCGAAAACAGAAACTTGTCCTTTTACATATTTCTCGGATTTAATCGTGGGAGAAACTACTTGCGATGGAAAAAAGAAAATGTATGAGCTTTTAGGGGATCTAAAGGATGTTCATGTGCTTCATTTACCACAAGGAACAGATAGACCTCATTCGAAAGAATCATGGTATCAGGAATGCCAGTATTTTAAAGAAGTACTGGAGAAAAAATTCGATGTTGAAATATCAGAGGAAGATCTAAGACAGGCCGCCGTTAAACGTAACGAATTACG
>JAAZME010000123.1 GCA_012798975.1 Gallicola sp. | reverse complement strand
TCTATCTGCAAGGTATTTCCGAATTGACGCAGCTTCTGAGCAAAATGGATCCTGAAGAGCTTCTGACATTTCCATATATTCTTCTACATCCATAGACGCAGGAATATTCTCGCCATAAAACGCGGTAACTTGAACCTTCGTTTTTTCTGTCGTTTTCGCTTCAAGGCTTAATTCCATCTTCCACAGCTCTTTAGACTTATGCGTATAGATACAAGAAGACAAATGATCTTCATATAACGAAATCGGTTCTAATACTCTGAATAATTCTTCATCGTCAGAAAATAAGCCGAAATTCGGATTAAAGTCCAGATTTTTTCCTTCTATATAATAATAAATATCCTGAAAGAAAAAGTCAAAAGACTGAGACACATCCCAATCCATCACAATAGAAATGATTTCATGGAGTTCACGAAAACTAGTATCTTCTGATACTAGAATCCGCCTCCAAACACTATTGTTTCCTTGCAGCAATTGAATCTTAAATTGATACATCTTTTATAATTCCTGTATAGTTTAATTCCCACTGAATTCCAAATCGGTCTCTAACTCTGGCATACAGTTCGCTGAAAAAGGTCTCTCTCATATCCATCAGCACTTCGCCCTCTTTTCTAAGATAATGATACATTTCTCTCATCTCTTCTTCATGAGTAGCATCAATCACCACCGAAATATTTTCTCCGGCTTCAGCCTCATATCCCGGAAGATTATCCGACATATAAAATGTATAGCCTTCCACCTCCAGTTCAGAATACAAAACAAGGTTTTTCGCATCCTCCGGCAGCTGATGCTCATCCGTAGGGGGAATCTCTCCGTATGTTTGGATTTTCGGCATAGGTTGTTTGAATAGTGTGCAGTAATATTCTATTGCCTCTCTGCAATCCCCGTTAAAATAAAGGTAAGTTCCAAATTTCATAATACTCTCCTTTGTTATCTATTTTGTCATTTATACCCGAACTCTTTCATAATAACCAATATAACAATTCAATTTATCCTTCTGCCTTATTGGCAATCTAAAAGTTCATCGACTACTCGTGTTTGTTTTCCTTTGTAGTAATACACTTTTGGCAGACGCTTTGACCAAAGGCATAAAATTTCATAGGGCGACGTTTCATAGGCCAAGGCAAATTCTTCCGCAGAAATTTCTTCACCTTTATCTCTCCCCATTAACGTAACCTTGTCGCCTACCTCGCAGTCGATCCCTGTTACATCAATCATCATTTGATCCATGCATACAAACCCTGCGATCGGTGCCTTCTTCCCTTTTACAATCACAGAAAACCGATTTGAAAGTCTTCTAGGATATCCGTCGGCATAGCCTATGGGAAGTGTTGCAATCTTTCTTATACTCTTCGCTGTGAATGTTCTTCCGTATCCTACTGTTTCTCCCGGACCGATTTCTCTTATATACACAATCTCTGCTTTTATTTCCATAGGATGCATTAGATTTAAAAGCTGATACTCAGAGCCGGAAAAGGGGTACACACCGTATAAAATAATTCCCGCTCGAACGAGATCATGATGCATAAGAGGATCTTTTATAATCGCTGCAGAATTACAAACATGCTGAATAGGAATTTCAACACCTTCTTTATGCAATAGTTCGATAAAAGAATCGTATTTTTCATTTTGCGCCTTTGTAAAAGCATCATCCTCGTAAGAGATCGCAAAATGAGTATAGGCCCCTTCTATTCGAAGATTATCTCCACTTGCAGCTTCCGCGATCGCCTTCGCTTCCTTTTCATTCGGATTAAAACCTAAACGGTGCATTCCTGTATCTACTTTAAGATTTACACGGGCAACTTTTTCGAGTTCTGCTGCCTTTTCTTGTAAAAATTTCATTTCCTCTACTCTTGAAACTGTAGCAACAAAATCTCCATAAATAATTTCTTCCGCCAGCTCCTTTTGAATTGCTCCAAAAATCAAAATGTCGATATTTGTAAAACTGCGGCGAAGCTGTCTTGCTTCCGACACGGTAGCTACAGCAAATTTCCGCACCCCGCAGCTGTATAAAGTTTTCGTCACTTCTTCTACACCATGTCCATAAGCGTCTGCTTTTACGACACCTAAAATCTCTTTGCTTCCTACAAGCCGTTTTATTTCTTTGATATTATTTTCTAGCCGGTCTAAATGCACTTCCATCCATGCCGGACGTGTAATTTTAGTTTCCATAATCTCATCCCTCTTTTTTTGATTCTTCCTTTATTGTACAATATATACGGAAAGATATAAATAAAATATATTCGAAATTTAAATAGCATGAAAGGAAACGGAGGACGGAATGGAAAATAATATAAAAGATATTGCTTTGGTTATAGAAGGCGGAGGAATGCGGGGATCTTTTACTGCCGGGATTGTAAATACACTTTTGGAAGAAAAAATCTATTTCGACTACGTCATCGGAGTTTCTGCCGGTGCCAGCAATGCGGTCAATTATCTATCGCGAGATCAAAGACGTGTGAAGCGATCCTTCGTAGAAATTGTAAAAGATCCGAAGTTTGGAGGAATGGGAACCTTCATCCAGGGAAAAGGCTATTTCCATTCTGACTATATCTATAATTATATGTCCTTGGAGAAAACACTTCTACCCTATGATTATAAAACCTTCGAAAAAAACAATGCAAAGCTTCGTATCGGAGCTTTCCAAAGAGATACAGGAAAAATGATTTACTGGACAAAAAAAGCAGTTCACGATACCAGCGACTTGATTACAATGGTAAGAGCCTCTTCTAGTCTTCCTGTCATTATGCCGCCCACCTTTTTTCGAGGCGAGTATTATGTAGATGGAGGTCTAGGACCAAACGGAGGAATCCCCATCGACCTTCCTATAAAAGAAGGGTATAAGAAATTTGTCATTATTAAAAGCAGACCCAAATCTTATCGAAAAGATCCTCCAAAACATATTCCTCTAATCCGAAAAGCTTTCCGCAAATATCCCCATCTTGTTCAAGCTATGGAAAAAAGATATTTAAACTATAATAAAAGTATTGATCTTATAGAAAAACTGGAAGACCAAGGAGACGCCTTTATAATCTATCCTAAAAAGATGATCGTCGAAAACAACTGCAGAGATTTTGAATTATTGGAAAAAAATTATTATTTCGGCAGAATACAAGGAAAAAGGGAAATAAAAGATTTAAAAAAATTTCTGGAAATAAATTATAAAACAAATAAAGAAGAGGAGTAAAACTCCTCTTCTTTTGATATGTACTTACACTCCAACTGAAACTTTTAGCGCTCGATCAATCTCCAACAATATAGTATTGTCAAATTGGCCAATTTTGTCTCTTAGTCGTTTTTTATCAATGGTACGGATCTGCTCAAACAATACAACTGAATTTTTAGGCAGTCCGAATATGGATGCTTCTATGTTAACATGGGTTGGCAATTTAGCTTTATTAACCTGAGATGTGATGGCCGCTATGATCACAGTAGGACTGTATTTGTTTCCAATATCATTCTGGATAATAACCACAGGTCTAACGCCACCCTGCTCCGATCCAACTACAGGGCTTAAGTCGGCATAAAACAGATCTCCTCTTTTTATCTTCATACCACGCACCCTATTCGAAAGTCATGTTAAATTGTGCATTCATTCCATTATATAATTCCGACATTTATATTATAAATCTTAAGAGCCGTTTACGTCAAATATTATTACTTTCATAGCTTCTATTGAGGATATCTTTTATAATTCTTCCATTCCTTTTAATGTTTTGGGCAAATAGCGAATAATGTCAGAAGCGACCATTCCCATTTCTCCCAACTCTTCTTTTGCCAAATCTCCTGCAAATCCGTGGATATAAGCTCCCATTTTCCCGGCTTCCATGGTCCCATATCCCTGTCCCAGCAAGGCAAGAATAATACCTGTTAATACATCCCCGCTTCCTGCTGTTGCCATACCTGGATTTCCTGTGGTATTAACATAGACCTCTTTACCATTCGTTACGACAGTTTTTGATCCTTTTAAGAGCAATGTACAACTATATTCCTTCGCAAAATTTTTCGCTGCAGATATCCGGTCTTTTTCTACCTCATCTACTGTTGTACCCAGAAGTCTTGCCATTTCCAAGGGATGCGGCGTTAGGATAATGTCTTTGGAAAGATCTGATACATAGGATAAGTCTTTGGATAAGGCATTTAATGCGTCTGCATCAATTACAAAAGGTTTATCTGAATGGATTAGAATTTTTTTTACAAATTCTGCAATCTCTTCTCCAGAACCCAGACCCGGGCCAATTCCTACAGCATCCATGTTTTCGATCTTTTCAAGGACTTCGGAACTTGACGCTGCATTAAAATCCCCGCCCTCCGTATGAATCGGAATGACAATATTTTCAAGGCTTTTTATCTGCAGAATCTGAGAAATAGAATCGGGAACAATTGTATAGGAAAGACCTGCACCTGAACGAAGTGCTGCTGTTGAGCTTAAAAAACAAGAACCGCTCATTCCTGCAGAACCTCCAATAAGTGCTGCTCTACCATAATCCCCTTTATTGGAATTTTTTTTTCGTTTTTTTAATAATCCCAGTATCTTCCTGTCTGCTTGCAACTGTTCTTTCAAAACTGCTGCCGCAATGCAGTACTCCCCGTCATGAGCTATCGATAAATCAACCTCTTCATTTGTAAAGGGAATTTTTTCCTTGTTCAAGATATTAAAATAAGGCTTCCCCATATCATCATGAAGAACTTCTACGCTGTCTAGCCCCATTTTCCAAATTCCTATCCCCATAGCTTTGCTCAGAGCTTCTTTTGAAGCGAAGTAGGAGGAAGCGGATTCTAAAGTGTTTTTATTTCGAAATATTCTTTCCTGTTCTGCTTTCGAAAAAACACTGTCCAGCTTTTTTCGTTTTAAAATATCTTCCATACGGGATACCTTTACAATATCTACACCGATTTTCATTCTAATTCTCCTTTATGGACACTATTGCTGATGTAATACTCATCCAAAAGATCATAAAAATCATTTAGATCTAAAGCCAGAAGTTCTTCTGGAACATAAATATCTCTTAAAAAGACCCGAAGTGCATTCTCTAAATTCCTCATACTTTCTATCGTGAAATACTGGATATGATAATCTTTACAGTAATAATGGAATATCATCTGAGTAAAGGTCCAAACAAGCTCTTCCTTGTCTTTTTCAGATAGATGCAGGGTCTTTATAATGTTTCTTACCCGATATACAACAGTGAACACGACAAACTCGCTAAACACTCTGATTTCCTCTTCTACAGTACCTTCGCAGATATCCATAATTATAGCAAGCACAAGATTCCACCTGAAATCTTCGTTTATTTTATCGGAAAGCCCTTCTCCAAACTGTCTCAATATTCTGTGATTATATTCAATTTTTCCTACTACTATTTTTTCACCGAAGGTAGAATCCGAATTCGCAATTACCGTTAAACGGTTTAAGATATGTATCACTTCACGATCGAAACTATCCGGCTTTGAAAACTGAATCTTTGCAAAGAGATAATCTACAACTAAATGAATAATATCTCTTAAATCCATTATCACGCCCAGTCTTTCCATAATCTGTATACTGTAGATATCATGAATCATTTGAGAGACCATCTGCTTAAACTGGTCTTTTGTAGAATCTATACGAGAAGTCCCTAAACTATGAAGTTTTTCATAAATTGTGAAAAGCTGATTATCTATCATAGTGAGATTGTATTTAATAGAATACTTCAAATCCCTAAGAAACTCTTCTCTCATCATAAAATTAAAATTCTTATAGAGTATCCTATGCTCAATATCTCCCCAAAACACATTAACCATGGATTTTATCTGAAGCTCAAAGTTTATAGTCATACCATGATACGTATATTTCCCGTCGATCTTATATATTTCAAATCCATTCTGCTGATATTGCGGCTGCAAAGCCCGCAAATCAAGCAGAATATCTTTTTCCTCTTTCGTATAGTACCATGTAGAATCTTCTGTTTGATTAAAAAGCTGTCGGATTTCGTCGAATATTTCTCCTTCATCGTCATTAAAGCGGCATTCTATGCGAATCCCGATAATATCCGGCATAATATTTAGGATATCCTCCGGCTCTGTGCAGCGCAGATAATAATTTTGTCTTAGAATTTTTTCTTTTATGCTTTCTCTAGATTTGATCCGGTAACGTATGCTGATTAATTCCTCTCGCCCCTTTAGAAGCTCCATAAAAAAAGTACGCAGATATCTCGATGCTAATTTTACTTCATTATTTTTTTCTTCTATTACCGTTGAGGCTTTATCAACAAATTCAAAAACACCGAGTTTCATAATATCTCCTTCTATATATCTTCTTGAAGAATAAACCAATCTTCATACAATTCTTCTTTTTCCTTTTCCAGAGTATCTATTCTTTTAAATACAACTTCTATTCTTTCTTTATTTTCATAAAACTCCTGGGTGAGGGATTCTTCCTGCAATGCTTTCAATTCCTCTTCGATTATTTCTATCTTTCCTTCTAAAGCAAGTATTTCCTTTTTTTGTGATTTTAAACGCTGTTTTTCTTCTCTAGCTCTCTTTTTATCTTTTTGAATCTGGGTTTTTGATAACAGATCTTTTTCTTCTTCTGAAGTTTGCCCTTCTGTTTTTTCTTTATAATAATCATAATTCCCCAAAAACTCTGTGACCCCGGAATGTTCTAATAAAATAATCTTATCTACCACTTTATTAAGAAAATACCGATCATGGCTGATAATAAAACAAGTGCCGGTATAGTCCTTTAACGCATTTTCAAGAGCTTCTTTAGAATCAATATCCAGATGATTGGTTGGTTCATCTAAAAGAAGAAAATTTGTATTTGAAAGCATCAGTTTTAACAAAGAAATCCTTGACTTCTCTCCCCCGCTCAGTTCATCTACAAGTTTGAAAATATCATCCCCCATAAAAAGAAACTTCGCTAGATAAGACCGGATCTCATAATGTGGTAAATAAGGAAATTCGTCCCATATTTCATCCACTACAGTTTTATCTGAATGCAGACTTCTCTGCTCCTGATCATAATAGCCTACATGAACTTGGCTCCCCAATACAACAGAGCCTGTATCCGGCTTCACTCGATTCATCATAATGTTAAACAAGGTGGTTTTTCCCACCCCGTTGTCACCGATAAGCCCGACCTTTTCCCCTTTGAATATTGTGAATTCTACCTCTTTAAATATTTCCGAACCATCGTAGGACTTGGATATATCTTTTGCTCGAGCCACATCTTTTCCGCTTTCTACTGCCGGAGAAAAGGCAAGATCAAAACTTCCAGATTCTTCCTCTGGACGGTCTTGAAAACTCATTTTATCCAGCATCTTCTTTCGGGACTGTCCTTGGCGGATGAGCCTGGCATTTCCATAACTTAAATATTTTTCAATAATTTCTTCTTGTCTCTTCCGCTCTTTCTGCTGATTATTGTAAGTATCCCAAAGGATTTTAAGCCTTGTTTTCCTTTCCACCATATAATCGCTATAATTCGTATTATAGATTTCAATCTTTTTATTTTCTAAATGAAAGATCCTATTTACTACAGCATCAAGGAAATAACGATCATGGGAAATAACAAAACACGTTCCCTCATAATCGCGAAGAAAACTTTCTAAAAAAGATATAGCCTTCATATCCAAGTGATTTGTAGGCTCGTCTAAAAACAAGAGATCCGGCTTCTTCAAAAGAAGCTGGGCAAGTTTTATCCTCGATTTCTGGCCTCCGCTTAAGGTAGAAATCTTTTCATCAAAATCTTCCGGCTGAAAACCAAGTCCTCTAAGCATGCCCTTTATTTGGGAATCATAAGAAAAACCCTGCCGTTCTGCAAACTCGTCTTGCAGACGCTGATATCTCTCTAGTATCGTATTTAAATTTTTTGAAGGATCTGCCATATCTTTTTCCAGCTGGCGGATCTCTTCTTCCATATCTAAAAGTTCTTGAAAAACTTCTAGGCAGCAGTTATAAAGGGTTTTATCCGGATCTAATTTCATTCCTTGCTTCAGATAACCGAACCGAATCCCCTTCATCCAATAAAGCTCTCCGCCGTCGCTGGACTGTTCTCCCGTTAAAATATCAAATAATGTTGTTTTCCCTGCTCCGTTTATTCCAACAAGCCCTATTTTATCTCCCTTGTTAATATTGAAAGATATCTTTGAAAGGACTTCTCGAGCACCATAGGATTTCTCGATATCCTTCGCTCCTAAAACGATCATTTCTAACCTCTTTCTTTCTCCCGACACATAAAAAGAGCGATGCAGATGCATCGCTTATGGAAATTTTATTTGACTCCAGGATAATCCTTCAGATTATTCATATAATAAGTCAATGTGTACAAACTCTCATCTAAATGAACATTCTCTAAAACTACTTTTTTCGGCAATTTTAAATCGATCGGCGCAAAATTCCAAATCCCTTTAATACCACCATCGACTAAAATTTCGCAAACCTGCTG
>JAAZME010000214.1 GCA_012798975.1 Gallicola sp. | reverse complement strand
TCTTGATTATACAATAGAAGCGATAACAGAGAATGATGGTACTAAAATTGCGGCCGTATTAAATTCAAAAAAAAATATAGCAGTCCTTTGCAGAAATATTATAGTTTTTTTATCAAATTCGACGATAAAAGAAGGATATTATAAAGATCAAAAAATAAAATTTCAAGATATATCAACGAGTCTATCATCGATTCATGATAGTATCTCTTCTTTAGCAAATACTTATGAAGATCGTTCTGAAAGACATATTCGTATTTCTCAGAATGTAAAAAAAGAAATGAAAATTATTGCTCAGAATGTTAGATATTCTTTAGAAAAATCAATCTATGCCTTAGAAAACGAAGATAATGAGGCTGCATTAGATGTAATTGAATTAAGAGAATTTATCAATAAAAAAATCCGTAAATCACGATTAATGTTTATTGAAGAATTAGATGAAAATCAGCTTGAATTTCAGAAGCCTATAATCATACTAAGAACTTTAATTAAACTTAATCATATTAGCATTTCTGCTGAGGAGATTTCCAGACGTATCATGAATTTAAAATAAGAAAATATTTTATAAAAGTTTTCTTATACATATTTTTTCTAAATGTTATATAATAAAAGGGTATAGTAGAATTATAAGTTTTCTTTCGTATATAAAAAACAAATAAAAAATTAATTGTTATGATAAAGATGCTATAAACTGGGTATTTATAATGTGAAGGAAATAAAAGTGATCTAATGCAATTGTAGATTATCATAGAATATTAAAGGAGGATTTAGTAAATGAAAGTAGCAGTAAATGGTTTTGGACGTATAGGAAGAGATGTAGTTAGAATTCTTGTACAAAATAATGATCCGGATTTAGAATTAGTTGCAGTGAATATCGTAAGTGATTTGGAGACAAACGCTCATCTATTCAAATATGATTCTATTTATGGAATTTTTGATGGTGAAGTGAGTGTTAATGGAGACGAGTTGACTTTAGGCGACAAAAAAATCAAAGTTGTTAACGACAGAGATCCAGAAAACCTTCCATGGGAAGAATTAGGGGTAGAATTAGTAATCGACTCTACTGGAGCTTTTAGAGATAAAGAAGGTCTTTCTAAACATATCAAAGCGGGTGCAAAGAAAGTATTATTAACAGCACCAGGCAAAGGTGTCGATAAGACAATCGTATTAGGCGTTAACGATGATGATTATGATCCAGAAAATGACGTTGTTATTTCTAATGCTTCTTGTACTACTAACTGTTTAGCTCCTGTAGTAAAAGTTATCAATGATAATTTTGGTATTGTTAGAGGATTAATGACAACAGTTCATGCTTATACAAATGACCAAAAACTTCATGATGATGCACATAAAGATATTAGACGTGCCAGAGCAGCAGCTTTAAGTATGATTCCAACAACAACTGGAGCGGCAAAAGCGGTAGCTCAAGTTATTCCAGAAATGGAAGGAAAATTAACAGGTTATGCGATCAGAGTGCCAATTCCTACAGTTTCAATCACAGATGTAGTTTTTGAAATTGAAAAAGAGGCAACTGTAGAAGAAATTAATGCAGCAATTAAAAAAGCTTCTGAAAATGAAATGAAGGGTCTTTTGGGATATTCAGATGATAAATTAGTTTCTATCGACTTCCAAGGAGATTCTCGTTCTTCAATCTTTGATGCGGACTTAACTTTAGTTAATGGTAATATG
>JAAZME010000058.1 GCA_012798975.1 Gallicola sp. | reverse complement strand
GTTGAGGAAGTAAAAGCTTTAGCATCATTACCATCAAAAGAGGTTCTTATTGCTCAAGTACTTGGTACATTAAATGCACCAATTTCTGGATTTGCAAATGTACTTCAAGGTACAATCCGTCAAGCGGTTTACGCATTAAATGCAGTAAAAGAGAAAAAAGAACAAGAAGAAGTAGCATAGTCGCATAAAAATTATAAAACATTCTAGGAGGAATATATAACATGGCAAGCGAAAAAGTAACTCAATTAGTAGAGCAAGTAAAAGAATTAACAGTATTAGAATTATCTGAATTAGTAAGCGAATTAGAAGAAGAGTTTGGAGTATCTGCAGCAGCTCCTGTAGCGGTTGCAGCAGCTGGAGCACCAGCAGCAGGCGGAGCAGCTCCTGCAGCTGAAGAAAAATCTGAATTCGACGTAGAATTAACTGAAGTTGGAGCAGAAAAAATCAAAGTTATCAAAGTAGTTAAAGAAGCAACTGGTCTTGGACTTAAAGATGCAAAAGCTATCGTTGATGAAACACCAAAAGTAATCAAAGAAGGCGTTGCTAAAGAAGCAGCTGAAGAATTAAAAGCTAAATTAGAAGAAGTAGGCGCTACAGTTACTTTAAAATAATTTAAGAGAAAGAGGATTCCTAAGGAGTCCTCTTTTATATTGACTAAAATACTTTATTATGATATAGTAAAAATGATATTTAAATAAGGAACAATGAACGGATGAGTAGGTTTTATCTGAATGCAGAGAGTTGCTGGTTGGTGAAAAGCAATGGAGGAAGAAACTGAAGATGACCCGGGAGTTCGATATGAATGAGGATCTGATTTATCAGATTGAAAAAGAGTGGTACCACGGATAACCTTCGTCTCTTAGGAGATAGGAGGCTTTTTTTATGCAAAAAAAGGAGATATTATGACTGAAAAAAAACCCTATTATATAACAACACCTATTTATTATCCTAGCGATAATCTGCACTTGGGCCATACCTACACAACGATTATTGCGGACACATTAAAAAAATACAAAGAGATTCAAGGCTATGATGTGTTCTTTACAACAGGAACCGATGAACACGGACAGAAACTTTTTCAAAAGTCGGAAGAAGCAGGAAAGACACCATTAGATTATATCGATCCGATCGTAGCCAGTGCAAAAGAGCTATGGAAGAAGTTAGAGATCAATTATGATGCCTTTGTGAGAAGTACAGATCCTCAACACGAAAAAAACGTTCAGGATATCTTTCAAAAATTATACGATAAAGGCGAAATCTATAAATCTGTATACAAAGGTCATTATTGCACACCTTGCGAATCCTACTGGACAGATGCCCAGCTTGTAGAGGGTAAATGTCCGGACTGCGGCAGAGAAGTCCACTATCACGAAGAAGAGTCCTATTTTTTCAAGCTCTCGGCTTATAGAGACCGTCTTCTGAAATTATATGAAGATCATCCAGAGTTTATCCAACCAGAATCTAGAAAAAATGAGATGATCAATAATTTCTTAAAAGATGGATTAGAAGATTTATCTGTATCTCGTACAGGCTTTGACTGGGGTGTACCTGTACCTTTCGATGAAAAGCATGTTATCTATGTGTGGATTGATGCCCTTAGCTGTTATTTAACAGGAATAGGATATGGTAGAGTCGAGAAAGAATTTAACCGATACTGGCCTGCGAATGTTCATTTGGTAGGTAAAGAAATAGTAAGATTTCATACAATAATTTGGCCTGCACTTCTTATGGCCTTAGATCTTCCTCTTCCTGAGCGGGTGTTTGGACATGGATGGATCTTGTTTGATGCGGATAAAATGAGCAAATCGAAAGGCAATGTGGTTTATCCAGAGCCGATCATAGATTTATACGGAATCGACGCATTAAAATATTTTGTACTGCGAGAATTTACCTTTGGTCAAGATGGTAATTTCGTTACGGAGAAATTTATACAAAGAATGAATTCTGACCTTTGCAATGACTTGGGGAATTTAGTTTCCAGAACAATTGCCATGATTGAAAAATATAATGCCGGAATCATTCCTGCTGCAGACAAAAAAGAGGATGTAGATAATGAACTGATTCAAACAGCCACAGAGGCTCTTACTATAGTAGAAGATTATATGGAGAGTTTGAACTTCAGCCAAGCATTAGAGGAGATCTGGAAAGTTATACGAAGAACAAATAAGTATATCGATGAAACTACTCCATGGATATTAGCGAAAGAAAAAGATGAAGAACGATTAGATACGGTTATGTATAATTTGGCGGATTCTTTACGTATCATCTCTACTCTTCTTAAACCGTTCCTTTCTCATACAGTAGAACGTATCTCAATACAAATGAATTTTAATGATTTATTCTGGGAAGATGCAGGGGACTTTGGAAAGACTGCTCCTGGAACGAAAGTGCATAAGACAGAGAATTTGTTCCCTAGACTGGATGTGAAAAAGGAAGTTGAGAGGCTGCAGGCTGAAAATAAAAAACTGATAGAAAAAAGAAAGAAGGAAAAAATGGCTGAAAACAATAAGGACGAAATTATAGAAGAAACAAAAGAAGAATTTATTACAATAGATGATTTTGACAAAGTAAAACTTCAAGTCGGATTAATCGAAAAGGCAGAAAGACATCCAGATGCAGATAAACTCCTTGTATTCCAAGTGAAAGTCGGAGAAGAGACAAGACAAATTGTTTCAGGAATAAAAAAATGGTACGAGCCGGAAGAATTAGTTGGAAAAAAAGTGATTGTCTGTATGAATCTAAAACCCGTAAAATTAAGAGGAGTCGAATCAAACGGTATGCTTCTTGCGGCGGATAAGGGAGAGAAATTAACTATGCTTTCCGTACTGGAAGATATAGAAGATGGAGCTGAGGTTTCCTAATGAAATATTTATACGACAGTCATGCGCATTTAGATGATGATCGATTTGATCAAGATCGGGAAGACATCATCAAGTCTTTAAAATCAAACGGTATCTCTTTAGTGATCAATCCCGGTGCAGATATGAAATCAAGCAGAAAAGCGATGGAGTTAGCGGACCGTTATCCTAATATTTTCGCAGGAGTGGGTATTCATCCTCAAGATGCTTCCCATTATCAAGAAGAAGATTTGGAAATCCTTCGGAAGTGGTCAGAAGATCCTAAAGTGGTGGCCATAGGCGAGATTGGGCTGGATTATTATTATGGAAAAGATAATAAAGAAGAGCAGATTAAACTCTTTAGAGAGCAGATGAAGCTCGCTTCGGAGATGAGCCTGCCGGTTTTAATACACATGAGAGATGCTACCGAGGATACTTATAATATCTTAAAGGAATATGAAGGGAAAGTCCGTGGAATCATGCACTGTTATTCCGGTTCAGTGGAGATGGCGGAATTATTTATGAATTTAGGTTATTATATTTCCTTAGCCGGAGTAGTTACTTTCAAAAATGCGAAAGCTGCGAAGGATGTAGCTAAGAAAATTCCGCTGGAAAGACTGCTTATCGAAACAGATTCTCCTTATCTTACACCAGAGCCGAATCGAGGCAAAAGAAACGAACCGAAGTATGTAAAGCATGTTGCAGATAAAATCTGCGAACTAAGAGGGATCAGTTTAGTAGAATTATCAGATGCTACAAGAAGAAATACAGAAGAACTATTCGGACTTCAAGGAGTAGAACTTGATTAAAGAAATAATAGTAGTAGAAGGAAGAGATGATGAAGTCGCAGTTAAGAGGGCGTTAGACTGTGATACCATCGCATCAGGAGGACTGTATTATAACAAGGGTTTTCTAGAAGAACTTAAAAAAGCTCAAGAAGAGAGAGGGATCATCATCTTTACCGATCCGGATTATGCGGGAGAAAAGATACGCAAACAGATTAATAAAGCGGTGCCTGGAGCGAAAAATGCCTTTCTAGATCAGGAAAATGCAATAAAAAAAGGCGATATTGGTGTAGAAAACGCCTCTTCTTCCGCGATCGTTGAAGCAGTGATGTCCGCAAAGCCCCAAGAAATACAGAGAAATGAGACCTTTACAAGTTCTGATCTTGTACAGCTGGGACTGGTGGGACAAGGATCCAAGGAACGAAGAATTGCTTTAGGAAAAAAATTTCATATAGGATATGGAAACGGAAAGCAGTTTCTAAAAAAACTCAATACCTACAATATTACCCGAGAAGAATTAGCAAAGGCGGTTGAAGAACTGGATGAAAGATAAACGATTATATCAGCCTCAGTATATTCGTGAAATATTAAAACAATACGGATTTACTTTTTCAAAGGCATTAGGACAGAATTTTTTAATCGATGGTAATGTAGTTCGAAATATCGCCGAAGGAGCCGAAGTTTCAAAAGAAGATATTATATTAGAAGTAGGTCCAGGCATTGGTACACTGACTGAAGAACTTGCGATGAGAGCGAAAAAAGTATTTTGTGTTGAAAAAGATTCCAGGCTGATACCGATTTTAAAAGAAACGTTAAAAGATTTTGATAATATTCGATTTATAAACGAAGATATTTTAAAATTTGATTGGGATAGTTTTATGGAAGAACATACTGAAGGCAAAAGAATCAAAATTGTAGCGAATCTTCCATACTATATTACGACTCCGATTATCGAATCGATATTAAAAAGAGCGGATCGAGTTGAATCTATTACTGTAATGGTTCAAAAAGAAGTAGCTGAAAGAATGGTGGCTACAGAGAAGGATTCAAATTATGGAAGTCTATCTTTGTTTATCCGATATTTTTCAGAAGCCAAAATCATTGCAAAAGTACCGAATCAGGTTTTTATGCCGAAACCGGATGTAGATAGTGCAGTCATTCGTTTAACCACAAGAAATTTAAATTATCCAGGGGATGAAGAGTTTCTTTTTGGTTTGATACGATCTGGCTTCGTGAAAAGAAGAAAAACAATTTTAAATTCTTTGACAAAAGGATTTGTACAAGTCGATAAAAAGAATTTAAGAGAAGTGTTGGAAGAGTTGTCAATCTCCGAAAAATCAAGAGCAGAAAACTTGTCTATGGACGACTTTATGAATATAGCTCTGCTTTTAGAAAGAGGAAGGACGATATAGAGTAGAAGGAAGAAAGCGAGGATGAGAAGATGCCTTTAATTATCCCTAAAGATCTGCCCGCTTATGAAAAGCTTTTAAAAGAAAATGTATTCT
>JAAZME010000136.1 GCA_012798975.1 Gallicola sp. | reverse complement strand
TGGATCGATACCTCTTCTACAAATCGGTTTTCTACTAATAATATTCTAAATTCATAACCGTTATATTCAAAGGTATAGCCTTGATCTTTTTCTGTAGGAAGATAACCAAGCTCCCCTATAATGAAACCGCTTAGTGTCTCAAAATCGTTTAAAGGAAGGTCTGCCTTTATTAAATCTTCGATCTTATCTAAAGAGACTACACCATCTGCCAGATACTGATTTTCAGCCACTTCCCGTACTTCTTCGATCTCGTCATGGTCGTACTCGTCAAAAATATCCCCGACGATTTCTTCTAATAGATCTTCCAAAGTGACCATTCCGACAGCACTTCCCCATTCGTCAAGAATGATTGCTACATAAAGCTTCTTTGACTGCATTACTGCAAAAAGACGGTCTGAGCGCATGGTTTCTGGAGCAAAATAGGGCTTTCTCAAAATCTTTCTTAAATCAAAGTTCTGCTTTGTATTGTTTTCATCCAATGTCAATAAGTCCTTTAAATGAAAAGTTCCGATTATTTTATCAATGGTTCCTTCGAATACTGGATATCTAGAATATCTTTCCGTAAAAGCAAGACGCTTTACTTCCTCATAGGTTGCATTCACATCTACAGATACCATATCCCTTCTTGTGGTCATAACATCCGTTACAGGCTTATTATCGAAATTGAAGATGTTTTCGATCATTACTTTTTCATTTTCTTGAATGGAACCTTCTTCTTCGCCGGCATCCACCATCAGTCTGATTTCTTCTTCTGTTACTTCGTTATCTTGTTTATTCGGATCGATTCCTACCGCTTTTACAATCAGATTTGTTGAAGCGGAAAGAAGGGCTACAATCGGCGATGTAATTCGGCTTAGTTTATGTATAAATCCACCCACAGCATAAGACACTTTCTCCGGGTTATTCATCCCGATTCTCTTCGGAACCATTTCCCCAACAACAATACTAAAGAAAGAAAGGATTAAGGTAATAATAACTACAATAACAACCTTAAAATTTTCTACTGGAACTTGAGGCGCAGTTCTGCCTATAAAATTGATCAGCATATTTGCAAAAGCTTCACTACCGAAGGCAGATGTCAAGAACCCTGCAAAGGTTATTCCGATTTGAATAGTGGATAAGAATTTATTCGAATCCCGCAAAAGATGATACAGCGTTTTAGACTTTGCATCTCCTGCTTCCGCCCTGTTTTTTACCTTTTTTTCGTTGAGACTGACTAGAGCAATCTCACTCATGGCAAAGACTCCATTAACTAAGGTTAATAAGAATACTACCAAAAATATCATTTTTATTTTCATCCTCTCGTAAGGTATTATTTATCTACCTATTATCTTATTTTCTCATACAGGAAATAAACGGTCAAGACGGCTTGTTTCTTTTAAGATACCACTTTTTTATCGCCTTTCGGTTTTTAATTTTTTAACCGTTTTTTTCCATTCTCAGCTCTCATTGTTAACTTTTTGTAACTTTTGTTTTTTTCAAATTCTATCTTTCCACTTTTCTTGTAACCTTTTTGTAACCTTTGATTTTCAACATCTAAAGGACTCCTTTATTATAATGGTTTAATATAGTATGTATTTTTTATATTATAATTGCTGATTTTTCCTCTTTTAATCATTGACACTTATTTTTACTTTTTATAGAATAGCAATCGTAGTGAGAAATCAACAGGCACTGCTAAATAATACAAATAAATATTTAGTATTGAATTATAAAAAAATAAAAACAGAAAAAGGAAGTGTAAAAGTGGACACAAATTTTATTAAGAAAGTTGCCCTTTCAGGATTAATATTAGGGGCAGCATTTACTGTAGTTGTACCAAGCTACGCAGCAGAAAACGCAACAGTTGTTATAACAGAAGATGGTAAAGAAAAAATCTTTACAGGAATCAGCAAAGAAGCGCTACATATCAGAAGCGGAGCCTCTGTAACAGAAACATCTTTAGCAATCCTTCCAAAAGGAACATTCGTTAAAGGTACTGTCTATGAAACAGAAGCTACTAAAGAAAATCCTTACAAAGAATGGGTCAAGATCAAATATCTTGACATAGAAGGATATATCGCAAAAGACTTCTTAAAAGAAGCTGCAGGCAATCAAGCAAAATCAGCTCCTGCTAAAGTGAAAAATGTCGTTTCAACACCAAAAAAAGCAGTTGTTGCCGCTAAAAAATCAGAAAAAGCTCCTGTAAAAGAGTCTAAATTAGCAGCTGAAGAAGTTTCCGTTCAAAAAGAAAATGCTCCAGTTGCAAAAAAAGCTGTACAAGAAGCTCCTGTTAAAGAAGAAGCTCCAGTTTCTGAAACACCTGCTGTAGAAGAAAAAGCTTGGACTTCAGGAAACGAAAACGAAGAAGTACAAACTCCAGTTCAAGAAGAAGCACCTGTACAAGAGGCTCCTGTTAAAGAAGAAGCTCCAGTAAAAGAGGCTCCTGTTAAAGAAGAAGCGCCAGTACAAGAGACTCCTGTTAAAGAAGAAGCTCCTGTACAAGAGGCTCCTGTTGAAGAAGAAGCTCCTGTACAAGAAGCTCCTGTACAAGAAGCTCCTGTACAAGAAGCTCCTGTTAAAGAAGAAGCTCCAGTGCAAGAGACTCCTGTAGTAGAAGAGCCTGTTCAAGAAAAACCAGCTCAAGAAAACAACTCTGGATCTTATACAACTCAAATGCAGGCAACTGCTTATACTGCAACAGGAAACAGAACAGCAACAGGTACTGTTCCTAAAAAAGGTACTATCGCAGTAGACCCTGATGTTATTCCATTGGGAACTGAACTTTATGTTGAAGGTTATGGAAATGGTATAGCTGAAGATACAGGAAGTGCAGTTAAAGGAAATATCATCGATCTTTATATGGATAGCGAACAACAAGCTAGAGATTGGGGAAGAAGAAACGTAAACGTAACTATTTACAATTATAAATAAATAAAAAACGGATCTTGGATCCGTTTTTTTTATCTTTCTTTTTATGGAGGTTTCTTATGAAAAAAATCTTATTCTTTTGTTTAATGCTCCTCCTTCTTGCAGGATGCGAAGAACGAACTATGAGATACACCGCAAAAGACTTAGAAAGCAATATCGAGCCTGCAAAGTGGATGGTATCCTTTTCAGCTCTGGACGGAAACTTAACGGAAGGTTTTATTGTCAATCCAAAAGAATACCCCTTTCTTCATTATGATATAGCATCAGGCGGAGGAAAGATGATTGTGCAGGTGAAGCAGGATAGCGAAATCACTGAACTTCCCCACGAAAAAGGAACCCTGTCTCTGGAAAAATTCCGAGAAGGATCCCTTTATCTTCAAATCTTAGGAGAAGGTGCAAAAGATGGTCGCATTTATTTTGAATGGTCTCACACAGATGCTCCTATGCCATAGCCTTAGTGTCCGTTTTTAACACGGATAAAAACCTGTTGGGTTTTCGATGCCGGATCATGGATTCTATCCAGCTCGAAATCTCCCAAAGACTCTATAAAAAGCGTCAGCTTCTTATAGCCGTAGTTGCGAACATCAAAATCCGGAAATCTCTTCGCCAGCTGATTTCCCACATCTGCAGAAGGAATCCATCCTTCTTCTCCAGAACCTTCCTGAATGATTGCTTTTAAGGCCTTTCGGATTGTTGCAAGCTTTGTTTGGGGTTCTGGATAATTCGATTTTCTTTTATGAGTTTTCTTATATTCTTTAAGAAACTCTTTTTTTATTCCATTTTCCTGCTGCTCTTTAATTTCGTCTTGATATAAAATATCTAGATATTTAAAAGAATGGCATGCGGATATAAAGGCATTTGGCGTTTTGCTCTCTCCCATTCCGATTACATTTTTACCGGATTCCCTTAGACGGGAAGCCAGTCTTGTAAAGTCGCTGTCCGAGGAGACAAGGCAAAAGCCGTCTACTCCGCCCGTATATAAAATATCCATCGCATCGATAATCATCGCAGAATCCGATGCGTTCTTTCCGCTGGTGTAAGTATACTGCTGAATGGGATTGATCGAATGATCCAGAAGTACTTCCTTCCAGGACTGGTTTAAAGAGCTTGTCCAATCTCCATAGATTCTTCGGTAGGTAACAATACCGTAATTTGTCAGTTCATCAAAAATTGTTTTGATATATCGGCTGGAAATATTTTCCGAGTCGATTAATAAAGCATACTGCTGTTCTATACTCATCTTTTATTCTCTCTCCT
>JAAZME010000181.1 GCA_012798975.1 Gallicola sp. | reverse complement strand
TATAGGATCCTTTGCTCCTGCCTTCAAGTTATAGATGATAAGTACTTGATCCGGCAGATTTCCAGAGTTTATACAATCATATTTTATCTAAATTATTATGAGTATATTGAAAAGGGTATGAATACTTAAAAAGAAGAACAGGGGACAAGATATGAAATAAATATACGAAGAGGAACTTCAACAGATCTAGCTGGAATAGCAGAAGTAATAACAGAAGCTAGTAATAACAGAAGTTTTCTATGAAGCTTTCTATGAAGATTTTAAGATGTTATGCGAATCAAAAGCAACAATCATATCGCTGCTGCTTCAAGGAATACACCCGGAACGGTTTACAGTGTCCATAATTGAAGATAAAGTTGCAGGCACCATAGGCATTGCCGACAGCGCCGGTTATGCTATAAGTGTTCCCAAAAATGGTTTAAAGAGAGAATTCGGTTTTATCAAAGGCTCTGTTGCGGCTAAACTGCTGACTGTTGAATTTCATCGTCCTAAGACTTTTCTTCCTTATCAAGGTCATCTGGAATTTGTGGCGGTACGGGAAGAATTTAGAGGTCATGGTATCGCTAAAAAAATGCTCGAAAGGATCTTTGAAGAAGGAAAATATAAATTATATACATTAGATGTAGTAGAAGGCAACGAAAAAGTAATGCCTTTATATGAAAGTGCAGGCTTTCGTTTTGTAAAAAAAGAAAGTTCCAAAGGCAGCAAAAGACCTGGCGTGAATTTCCGCTATCTGATGGAAAAAAAGGTGGAGATCTAAAAACTCCACCTTTTTTATATTACTAAAGTACATTGATATTTGACAGATATCAAAAATATTCTGTTCTTATCTTATGAAGAAAAATGATTCTTTTTATCATTTTTCTTCCTCAACTCCACTCTCCCCGCTTTATTTTTAAGCTCTTTCCTTTATTTCCACATTTACAACATCTCCCGGTTCCTTGCCAATCTTTTTTCGGATATCCTTTGGCAGTCCTATAATATAACAAACTGAACCGTCTTCATTTTTTATTCCCATATTTACAAGGCTTCCTTCATAAAGCACTCCGTCAAAAACAGCTGCTGCTTTTACTCTTCCTTTGCCAAATTCTTCGCGAATATCGTAGGGAAATCTTACGTAAGCTCCATCAATATCAGGCACCTTTTCTATACGCGCTTCGTATCTATAGGTCTTAGTATTCATACACTCCTCCATCTGTATTTTCATTCAAAAAAAGATGGCTGTTCCGCCATCTTTTACTCTTCTTCTGGATGATAATGGACTATACTGATAAACTTGCCATTTCTGTCTTTTATTTTTCGGATTCGTTTATCGAAGTCGATTCGAGAAAGCCAGACGATTTTTTCGCAGCCGAGACATTTTAACTTAATATCTACACCTGTTCGGAGGATTTCCCATTTATTTTCCCCGCAGGGATGTCCTTTTTTTAAGGTTACAATATCGCCGATCTTGTATTTCATTTTATCTCCTCCTCTACTAGAACCCCTGTAAACTGAATCCCCTTTTCTTCTAAAGCTTCAATAACGCCTCCCCGGATTTCCAATTCTAAACTGGCTTGTTTTCCCGGCTTTGTCCAGCCCCATATGGTTAATGTTTTTGTATGGTTGTTCGAAGCTGTTACGCCGACTAAATAAGGCGCTTTCGTAATATAATCAAATTCTTCTACCAAGCGGTCCGACACATTCTGGACCAATTCCTTTACAACTTCCATATCTGTATTATAGGGAATCTGAATTGTCACATTTGCCCTTTGATTTTCTTTCGATCTGTTGACAAGAGAGTGAATATCTCCATTTGTAATAATATAATGGGATCCGTCGTATCCTCGGATAACTGTAGTTCTTAGTCCAAACTCCAGTATCGTCCCTTCAAAACCGTCTATAACTACAGTATCGCCTAAACGATATTGGTCTTCAAAGAGGATAAACATACCGCTTATAATATCTTCTACTACGGATTTCGCCCCGAAACCGATGGCAATACCTCCGACCCCTGCTGTTGCAATAATCGATCCTGTGGGAACCCCGAACAAATCAAGTATCTGCACCAAGGCAAGAAAATAGAAGAATACTTTTACAGCCTTCCCCATAATATTTGTTAAGGTTCTATGCTTTTGATAATTGATTATATGGATATCTCTTTTTATTAATTTATTTACTCCCTGAGTAGCCAATTTAACTACAATTTTCACTACAGCGATGATGAATAATGTAATGAGGATTTTTGCCAGAAAATTCCAATCTCCATTATCCGTTTTCATATATTCAGTTATCCAAGCCTGTATTTGTCCCCATAGATTCATATTATCCCACCTGTTCTGCTGAGGCTCCCTCTTCTCCCCGTTTATATTTCCAAATATAAGCGATTGGAAGGTCTTGTTCTTTTCTCTGAATCATTTCTTCCTGTTCGCTCATATCCATCATAATAGCTAAACCGCATGACTGGCTGATTTGTCTAGGGGTAGGAATTACTTTTATCTTTTTATCTTCCTCTTTCAAAATCTTTTCTGTAAGCATTGTATGATTTACAGATCGAAAGGTTAATAATAAAGCTTCCATTACCTTATAATCACATTCTTTTCTACTGCTAGTTTTTCATAAATAGTATACATATTTGAAATAGATCCAACTTCTAATTTTTCTTTTAAATTATAATAGTCAAGGCAAGTTCCGCAGGAGATAATTTCTACCCCTTCAGACTCTAGTTTTTTAATTTCTTCTAAGCTTTCAGAACCTTCTGTTGTTAATCGGACACCGCTGTTGTAAAAAACGATCGTTGTAGGATAGGGTTTTGTTTCAGAAACTGTATAAAGAAAAGACTTCATTAATATCTTTCCAAGCTCTTCTTCTCCTCCACCCATAAACTCATTTGAGATCGCAAGGGTGAAAGGCCCTTCTTTTTCATCTGCAGCTGCACTTTCTTCTAAACCGCTTTTTGTAATCGTAACGCGAAATTCATTTTCAGATAAATTCTCTGTTTTATAATCGCATTTTAAACTCTCTGCAAGCTTCTTAAGATTTTCCACAGCTACTTCATTGTCTACTGTAGTTTCTACCGCTTCGTTCTCCGCTTCTTCCAAAGCTTTTTTAGTTAAAATTACTGGTTTTGGACATAAAAGTCCTTTTGCATCTATTTTATTCATAATTATCTCCTTAATAGATTCTACTAACCGCATCGTCATGAATCAAGTAAATATGATCATTGATTACTTCAACATTTTGAATCGGTTTTTCTGAATTCTCTTCCTTTAATGATCCTGTTTGATATACTGCGTAGCCGCTTTCATGATATAAAATCATGCCGCCTTTTACCGCTGTAATTCCTTTATAATCTTTCTTCAAGGCAATCTTGTCCAATAGTTTGAAGTCTTTGTCATAAACAACTAGATCATCTAAATCCATCAGATATATCCGATCTTCTGATACTGCTATTCCCTTTATCAAATTAACGGCAATTTGATTATGGATAATACCTTCATTTAAAAGATACAAATTTTCATTTGTAGCAAACAGCAGTTCATTGTCTTTTAAGAAATTCAAAAACACTCCTATTTCATCGAAAAAACTCTGTTTGCTGAGCACTGCACCCTCGTTATCTGTCCATGTCAAATGAGATAGAACTCTGCCGTCTCGAAGTTCAATACTGGAAAAAGCGATATTTTCATGATCTTTAGACACTGCTCCATCGGTCATACGAACATTCCCATCGCTGATGGATGATTTGATTTCATCATTTGCTACGACAATCTGACGAACATCGCTTCGTATAACTAGGCCTTCATTGTTGATTTTCATTCCTTTGCAGTCCAAAGGAATATCGAGCTGCTTCTTTACTTCCCCTTTTTTATCGAGAATTAAGAGTGTTCTGTCTTCTCCTAGATAGATTCTGTCTTTCCCTGCTGCTATAATCGGATTTTTAAGTCCAACAGTCTTTGTCCACAGCTCTTTGCTGTCGTAATCATAGGCTGTGAGCTGATCCCCTTTAAGGATTAAAATTTCATCATCCGTTAAGGCCATTTTGTCTTGGGCGGTTACCGGAATATTTTCAGCTACTGTCATCGATTTTGTTCTGAAAAACACCCAAGCCAGAAAGATCAATAAAACAATGATGAATGCTATTGTGGGAATTTTCCAATTCAGTTTTTTGATTCTTTCCATAATGTCCTCCAATAGCATAATGATAACAAAAAGATGACCCCCCTGCAATCTATAAAGGGCTTTTGTGTTCTTCTTTTCTTGCGAGATCTCCTAACTTTTTACTCCGTCAGATACCATTCCTCTGACCAAGTATTTTTGGATGATCATAAAGAGTATAAAAGGCGGTATAACTGCTATTACACAAGCTGCCATCTGGGTTTCCCAGCTCGTTTTATAAAGTTCTCTAAAGTCTGTTAGATACAGTGAAATCGTCCTTAGCTTCGGGGACAAGATAAAGGCTTTCGCATAAACCAGATCTCCCCAGCTCATAATAAAAGAAAACAGCCCTGCAGTGATAATCCCCGGAAAAGCTAAAGGCAGTATGATATAGCGGATAGCCTGAATCTTATTGCATCCGTCTATCCAAGAAGCTTCTTCATAGCTTTTAGGTATCTGGCTGAAGTAAGAATACAAAAGCCAAATCGTCATCGGCAAAGAACTGGCTGCAGAGGAGATGATAAGAGAGATCTTTGTATCTAGAAGCCCGAGATTTCTAAAAATAACATACATAGGATTGACCAAGATAACAGATGTAAACATCTGAGTTATAATTACGATTTTCAAAAAGGTTCTTCTTCCAGCAAACTCGTATCTCGAAACTGCATAAGCCGCCAAAATTCCTATCGCTATACAAACCACCATAGACGCAAGAGAGATTTGAATACTGTTTAGAAAAGGTCTTGCTATGGATTTGTCTCCGAATAAAACTTCCATATAATTTTGCCACAAAAGAGGCTTTTCAAACCAGGTGGGAGGCCACTGAGTTATCTGGCTGTATGTTTTTAAGGAAGTATTAAAAAGAACGGCAACGGGAAAAAGAAGCAGTACTATAATCCCCGTCATCAATAATGTTCGAATTCCTTTGCTATAATTCTTCATAATTCGTCCTCTTCATATAAATAAATGTACAAATCATTAAAATAACTACTGCAACCACCGTGAGGGTTGCACTCAGACCTAGATCAAAACGGCTGAAAGCTTCTTGATAGATTCTTATAACTAATGTTTCCGTTGCTCTCATAGGCCCTCCTTGGGTTAATACATAGATCACATTAAAGGAATTAAAGGTCCAGATCGCAACAAGTATAAAGGTTGTCAAGAATACTTTTTTTATGCCTGGAAGCGTAATCGTCGTAAACTGTCTAAACTTCGATGCTCCATCCATAGCGCAGGCTTCATATAATTCTCTAGGAATCGCCTCCAGTCCTGTTAGAAACATCATAGAAATCAGCGAGATCCCAAGCCATGTATCCACTGCCGCTGCTGCAAAAAATGCAGAATCCGGATTTGACAAAAAGGCGATATTATCCTTTATAAGACCCAACTTCTGCAGATAATAATTCAAATATCCGTAGTTTCCGTCGAGTATCCATATCCATAAAGTAGAAACAGCGACTTGAGGGATTGCCCACGGGATCAAGATCAGAAAACGAAAAGCTTTTTTCAAGTACAGTCCCTGAAAGAGTAAAAAAGCTAATGCGAAACCAAACCCGATTTTCATCAAAACTGTTATCGCTGTATACTTAAAGGTAATGTTTAAAGTCGTAAAAAATCCCGGATCTTTGAAAATGGTAAGATAATTCTCCAAACCTATAAAAGTCATCTCTGAATTCAAGAGATTCACTTTATGAAAAGACTGTATTATTGTTAAAAGAATGGGATAAGCGTATAGGAGAAGTATCATCACCAAAGAGGGTAATAACAGCATATACGCTGTCCCATTTTTTCGAATTATTTTTGACATTCTTGCTGACTTGTATCCATCGCTTCTTTCGGCTGAGCCTTTTCTGTTAGAATTTTTTGAACTGCGATGGTAAAACTTTGATTGAATTTATCCCAGTCCGGAACTTTCGGCTCTGGAATTCCTTGAGAGATCACTTCTGCAAAAGGCTTCATAAAATCTTCTTTGAAACGTTCGTCTTCTACTTCATCTTTCAGCACTGGAAACCATCCGTGAGATTCGCTTACCGGTCTTTGTCGTTCAGGCTTGCTCATAAGTTTAATAAATTCAACAGCCAGTTCCTTGTTATCCGAAAGACTTGAAACAGAATAAGAATCCGTTACTAAAGCCACTGATTCTTTTTCTCCTTGTGGAAGCACCGCTACTTTATATGGAGTATTTTCCATATTTTTATCCATCTCTTCTTTCTCCCAAGGTCCGGAGATAAACATCGCTAAATCTCCATTTTTAAATAATGCTGCTTGATCCGCCCTCGCTGTGCTTACAGGATCTGGAATAACATCTTTAAAACCCTTTAAGTACTCCATGGTTTTTATATTCGCCTCGGAGTTAATCGTAAACTCTCCGTTTTCATCGACAATATTTCCATTTCCTTGATAGATGAAGTTTAAGATCTCGTCTGTTCCGCTGGTTAAATCTGTTGGAATTGCAAATCCGTATATATTCTTTTCTTCATGAACTCTTTTTGCCGTTTCCAACAGCTCATCCCAGTTGGCAGGAGGAGTGTCGATAAGATCCGAACGATAATACAAAGCTCTAGAAGACAACGCAAAAGGAATACCATACTGTTTTCCATCGATGTTAGCCGACTCCATAACATTTTCAATTCTTGTATCCAAATACTCCTGTTCTAAGTAGGAATCTAAGTTTTCGATAATTCCCATCTCCGCAAATTGTCTAAGAGATCTGGATCCTGCCATCATAATATCCGGTGCTTGCCCTGCTTGATAGAGCTGTACAATCTTAGAATTCAACTCGTCCCATCCGGCAGAAATAATTTCCACTTTGACACCGGGATTAGCCGCTTCAAAATCTTTTACTCCGCTGTCGATTTCTTCTTTTAGATAACCTGTATCATAAGCAGGCGCTAAAATTTGGATCGTTTTTTCACCTGCTTCTTTCGATTCTCCGCTTTTCGTCTCTTCTTGTCCTCCGCCGCAGGCTGTAAGGAAAAGAGCTAGAGTTAAAAATAAACTCATTATAATCTTTTTCATATAATTCCTCCTAATATTATTTCTTCCTTTAATGTATTGGAATTATATCATTCAAAAAAAAGAGCCTCAAGATGCATCTTTTTACACCTCGAAACTCTTTGCCTTTATTCCTACCCTTCTATCCTGTTGCCCGTCTTTTTATCAAAATAATTTAGACGGCTGGAGTCTTTAATCATAATCCCTGCAAAATCCCCTATTTTCTTTGTCGAATTTTGATCTTCTTGTATAATAAACTGCTCTCCCTCGTTTTCGGCATAGATATATTTCATACTGCCTAAATTTTCGATCATAATAATCTTATAATCTCCCTCCTCCGTAAGCTTTAGATTCTCAGGACGAATACCGATTATCGCATCTGGATTCTCTTCAAAGAGGATTCTTCCATTCTCATCTATTTTGTGAGTTGTAAAATTCATTTTAGGACTTCCTATAAACTCGGCGACAAACTGATTGGAAGGCTTTTCATAGACTTCTTGAGGCGTTCCCACCTGCTGGATAACACCTTCTTTCATCACCACAATCCGGCTTCCCATAGTCATTGCTTCCGTCTGATCATGAGTGACAAATACAGTCGTTGTTTTCAAGCGATTTTGAAGCCTTTTTATTTCTGTTCTCATCTGTACCCGAAGTTTCGCATCGAGATTCGATAAAGGCTCATCCATTAAGAAAAGTTTTGGATTTCGCACGATCGCCCTTCCTAAAGCAACCCGCTGCTGCTGACCGCCGGAAAGCTGCTTGGGTTTGCGGTCTAAAAGATCCGTAAGGCCCAAAATTTCCGCTGTTTCTTTTATCTTTTTTTCAATCGTATCTTTATCGACTTTCCGTATTTTTAGTCCGAAACTCATATTCTCTTTTACATTCATATGGGGATAAAGGGCATAATTTTGAAAAACCATCCCTATGTTTCGGTCTTTCGCTTCCACATGATTGATCACTTCTCCGTCAAGGATGATCTCTCCTTCTGTGATCTCCTCAAGTCCTGCAATCATCCGTAAAAGAGTCGACTTTCCGCACCCGGAAGGACCAACCAAAACTAAAAACTCTTCATCTTGTATTTCTAAATTTAGTCCTTCCATAGCAACAAAGCCGTTCTCATATTCTTTTTTTAAATTTTTTATACTAATATTCGCCATATATTCCTTACGCTCCTGCTGTTGTCGATCTATAATTCTTATTTAATTTAAGTATAGCTGTCCTTTCCTTTTTTTTCGAGTATAAGATTTTTTTATCTCGCTAATATTGGTCTACAGCTAAGTACTCCCGTAAAGACTCCCGAAGGGTATAGACGTCGTAATCCGTAGTTAAAATGGCGATTTCATCGCCTCCCTGAAGTACCATTTTCCCTTTTGGAATATACAGTTCTCCCCCTCTTTTAATCTCTATCAAAAGGCAGTTTTCAGGCAGACCAATATCTTTTATTCTTTTGTTCTCGAGCTTTGAACCATGCGGCACTATTGTTTCGAAAATTGTACTTTCGTAAGTTGCCTCTTCGCCTTCAGGTCCTTTTTCGATCATTCTTTGAAGAAGTGTTTCGTAGATCGGTTTTTCTTTCAAAAATTCAGACACAAAATAGGCTACAGAAGAAGCCATACAAAGACCCAGCATCTGGTTTAAATTACCATTCATCTCAAGGACTAAAATGATAGACAATATCGGCGCCCGCACTACCGCTGTCAGTATCGCCGTCATGGACAATACAATCATATTTGCTAAATAATAATCCGGAATTAATCCTAAAGACAAAATAAAGCGATGATAAAGTATTCCGACAATTCCCCCTATGACTAAAATCGGAAGAAAGATTCCTCCCTGAACCCCGCTTCCAAATGAAAAGCAGGTAAATAGAAATCTTCCCGCTAAAAGAAGAGCGATATACTGGACAGCTTCCGGATTGCTTTCCAAATTTTCGATAACATGATGTCCTCCTCCCAAAATATCTGGAAGAAAATGTCCGATAAGTACTGCTGTCAAGAAAACAAAGATCATTCTAAAATGAACTGGAATCGGAAGCCTTTGATAAAACCGCTGTCCGAGGACAATCCCTTTGCAAAACAATACCCCGACAACCGCTGTAATCGCCCCTAAAGCAATAATATGGCCATAATACTTTAGCGGAAGAAGTTCCGTAATCGTAAAAGAAAAGACCGGAGTCAATTTAAAAACATAAGCTGCGATATAGTCCGCCACAATAGAGGCTGTAAGAGTCACGGCAATCATCGCTTTCGATGTATTCTTGTGAATCTCTTCCACGCTAAACAAAACCCCGGCTAAAGGCGCACTGAAGGCTGCAGAAAGCCCTGCTGCAGCCCCTGCTGTAATGAGCAGTTTTTCCTTTGTCTTATCTCTTTGCACTCCTTTTGAAAAGATCTTCCCCATTGCTGCTCCAATTTGTATAGAAGGACCTTCTCTTCCCAATGCAAGGCCGATTAACGTAGCTAAACTTCCCCCTATAATTTTAGAAACTGCAACGGGGAAAGCGGACATTCGAAATATTCCTAGAATTTCTCCTTGTACTTGGGGTATCCCTGATCCACCGCTTAAAGGGGCCCATTTTAAAAGACGAATGACAATGATGGCGGATAACACCGCTGCTGCAATTAAAAAAACAAGGCCTCTCATAGAAGTCCATTCAAATAAAAGATGTCTCCAGTCTTCCATAATTCCTAAAATATAGCGGTAAAAGACAGCGACACCACCGCTGAGCGCTCCCACTAGAAGCCCGTCTAGAAGCAGAAAGGCTTTATCCCGATGCTGAAATGGTTTTCTATCCATACTCTCTCCCCTTTTTATAATAATGAATATTTTTATTCTACCATACTCTTAATTAATAAAATTTTATCAATAACGATTCTCAACTATCCATTTAATATAGTTGACATCTCTCTTTAATGATTGGTATCATAATAATATCTCAATCTTTACAAAACTAGGAGGTAAAGTCAATGATTCTAATTAAAGAATTTGAATTTGATGCCGCCCATAATTTAATAGAATATCATGGAAAATGCGAAAGACTTCATGGTCATACTTATAAATTGGTCGTCAAAGTAGAAGGAACTCGCGATAAAGAAGATATGGTCATCGATTTCATCGAGCTTAAAAATATCGTAAAAGAGGAAATCGTAAACAAATTTGACCACGCTTATTTAAACGATATTATAGAACAGCCTACTGCAGAAAATATAGCAGTTTATGTTTGGGATAAAATTAAGCCGTTAGTAGAACGCCCTAACTGCAGATTATACGAAGTGGAAGTCTGGGAAACTAAAACTTCAGGAATTATTTACAGAGGTGAAGAAGCGTGAAAGATGTCCAATCTCAAGTAGATGAGCGCAATATCTATTTGAATAAAGTAGGAATTAACGAATTTAAAAAACCCATCACCTTAAAGGATAAAAACAGCGAAGTTCAGCACAGTATTGCTACAATCTCTGCATCTGTGGATTTAAAAGCGGAAGAACGCGGTACCCATATGAGCCGTTTTGTTGAAGTACTAAACGATGTTCATAATATAAATCCTACAGAAATCGAACCGATCCTTAAGACAATGAAGGAAAGACTTCATGCTGAGACCAGCTATTTAGAGATGACCTTTGATTACTTTATCGAAAAGACAGCCCCTGTTTCCGGCAAAAAATCTTGGCTGGATGTACAATGCCGCTATGAAGCATCTTTAGATGATGAATTTCACTTTAATTTAACTGTGGAAACTCCAGTAACCACTCTATGCCCTTGTTCTAAGGAAATATCAGAATACGGTGCCCACAATCAAAAAGCAGAAGTTGCAATTACAGTGTCCTTCCATCACATGCTCTGGATAGAAGATATTGTTAAGATCGCTGAAAACAATGCATCCTGTGAAATCTTCCCTCTTCTAAAGAGAGTCGATGAAAAATATGTCACAGAAACAGCTTACGAAAACCCCAAATTTGTGGAAGATGTATGCCGTGACTGTGCCGTAGAACTGGAAGGTATTGATGAAATCAGCTACTATAAAGTTAAGGCGACAAGTCTAGAGTCTATTCACAGCCATACTGCTTTTGCAATGGCTGAAAAAAAGAGATCATAAGAAAAGTCCCCGCTGGGGACTTTTTCTCTTTATACTTAAGCGAGGATATTATGAGAAAAAAATTAAAGTTAAGAAATGGAGAATATTATCATTTTGATAATATGAAAATCATGGGTATTATCAACATTACTCCAAATTCTTTTTTTGCTGGTTCAAGACGGATGAATGTGGAGGATGCTGTAGAACAGGCCCGAAAAATGAAGGCTGACGGAGCTGATATCCTAGATATCGGCGGAGAATCTACAAGACCGGGAATTGATCCTGTCGCTCCGGAAGAAGAAGTCGAACGAATCGTTCCTGTTA
>JAAZME010000270.1 GCA_012798975.1 Gallicola sp. | reverse complement strand
CTGCAGATCAAGGGAAGTATATTCCTCAAAACAGCAACGAGATCCGAGAGATGTACGAAGGTATCGAAAAGGTTTTGGGTTTAGAGCTGACGCCAAACGAATACGAGAGAATTTTAGAGCATATGAATGATCTTGGACAGACTCCTGAGCTTATTGTAAAAGGGTTTCAGTATTGTGCCGAACATCGAGGAAAAAAGAATCTAAATTATGTTTTAGGGGTGCTTCGAAACTGGCATCTAGACGGGATCAACTCTTTAGCGGAACTCAACAATTCTTTAGAAAAAGCGAAGAAGAGAAAACAGAATCTTCGAAAGAAAAGGAAATACTATAAGCCTGGACAACCGGTTCAAGGGGTTGAAGAAGCCAGCGGGAAGAAAACCGGCGATTTAAGAAATCTATTTCAGAAAAAGTTCATTGAAGGAATGAGTGATGAGAAATGAATTACGGCAAGGAAGCCAATCGGATCTTGCAAGAGTTTCGAAGGGAAAACGAGCAGGAATTAAGAATTCGGAAAGAAAAAATTGCGAAAGAGATCCCCGATTATTCTAGTCTGGAAAGAGATCTAAAGGCAAAAGGATTGGAGTATATGCGCTTAAGTGTCGAAGGAGAAGAAGGAAAGTCTCTAGAAGAACTGGAAAAAGATTTATCAAAAATTCAAAAGAAGATGGAGAATCTTCTCCTTGAAGGAGGATATCCAAAAGATTATTTAGAAAAACAGTATCACTGCAGTATCTGCGAGGATGAGGGAGTAGTGCAAGGTGCTGTATGCGAATGCAAGAAGAAGATCATGGTCGATTTAAGCTATGAAAAAAGCGAGATTCAAGAAAAGCTGATCAATGAAAATTTTGATCATTTCAATCTTGATTTGTTCAGAGAGACAAGAAAGGAAAACGAAAGCTATTCCCCTAGGGAAATGATGGAAAACATCTATGCATTTTCAAAAAGATATATTCAAACGTTTCCTCATGGAGAGTCCCTGCTTCTATCCGGACCGGTAGGTGTGGGAAAAACATTTCTTTGTTCGAGTATCGCAAAAGAAATCTTAGACAAAGGCCATACTGTAATCTATCAATCTTCACCTCAGCTGATGAAATTTCTGTGGGACTATTATTATTCTTCCTTTGACGAAAGAGATATGATGCGTAAAAAATATGAGATGCTGATACAGTCGGATCTTCTTGTTATCGATGATTTGGGAACGGAAAGTATATCGGATTCGGGTTTGTCCCATTTCTTTGATTTGTTAAACAACAGGCTGCAGAATCATAAATCCATGATTATATCTACAAATCTTGAATTAGAAGATATCCGCCATCATTATGATGAACGGATTTCTTCGAGAATTTTAGGAGAGTTTTCTGTAGTATCCATCTACGGGGAAGATTTAAGACTTAAGAAACTAGGACTTTAAGGAGAAATCGATGAAAGTTTTAACTGCAAAAGAAATGAGAGAAGCAGACCGTTATGCGATTGAGGAAATTGGAATACCAAGTATAGTACTAATGGAAAATGCGAAAAACGCCATTATGAAACATGTGCCGGAAGAAGGACGACAGTATCAAGTTGTCGTATCTACAGGAAATAATGGAGGCGATGGTCTGGCTGTGGCAAGAGATCTTCTGCTTCAAGAAAAAAATGTTGAAGTTTTTCTTTTGGGAGATCCGGAGAAGGCGAGCGACGAGTTTAAAATCAACTACCGTATCTACAGCAATCTTATGGGCAAAATCACGAAGATTAACGATATTACTCTTCTAAATCTGGGAAGCGTAGAGAAGGAGGATGTGATTATCGATGGGATTTTTGGAACGGGACTTGAGAGAGACATCGAAGGTCTCTACCGAAAAGCCATCGAAAAGATCAATGGAGGGAATGCTTTTATTCTTTCGATCGATATACCAAGCGGTATCGATGCGGATGATGGATCTGTCCATGGGATTGCCGTGGAAGCAGACCGCATCGTTGCCCTTCAGTGTCTAAAAAAAGGGCATCTGAAAATCAAAGGTGAAATCTTTGTAGAAGACATCGGCATACCGGAAATAGCTGTGGAGCATGCTCTATCTGAT